>NZ_DAIUEH010000034.1:42156-66720 GCF_036845245.1 Methylobacter sp. | reverse complement strand
TTATTTTAACCCTATAAAGATGGGTGCCATACTGATTATTTAGGAAAGATGACTAATATAAATAAGAATCAGCCCTCCAGCCTTTCTCATTATGCTCAACCCCCCATTCAGTAATTTGTTCATCCGCCGCAGCAAAAGCGGCTTGTTGCACTGCTTGTACTTTTTCCTGTACTTCTTTTCCACCACCAATCAGGTTAATACTGGCCCAAGTCAGCAGAGCTGCGACTGGGTTCAAGTCTGAACCATAGGCTTCACAACCGATACGCGCGGCTTCAAACGGAATTGAACCACCGCCGCAAAACGCATCACCTACTCGGGGAGTATGACCAAAACGGTTTTTCCCAAGCTGGTCTATCAATTGTTGAATGTTGTTTGCTGTAGTGCCTAAGTGCGAGTTAATGTCTTGCCATGCAGGTACACTTGGACCTTCGATTTGCTCTGGGCGAACGCAATATTCCAGCTTTTCGTCGTAACTTAAGTGGTCGAAATAGCGACGGGTAATTATATCTTTTATTGCTTGCTCTAAGCCCTTTGTCCAACGTATGCCACCACGATTATTGACTTCAAAATAAAGCTTTGTTTCCTGTTCTGGTAGCCATTCGGCTATTATTTTTGCTGAAATTGATGTCGAACGACGTTGCCATAATCCTTCGTTATCCATCGTCAGAATTTTCAAAAAAATCTCGCGGTCTTTTTGTGGATTACTACTGGCAGGCATTAACATACCCAGAATAGAGGCTCGAATTAAAATCAATGGCTTACGCCCCCACCATTTACCCAATCCGGTTAATGTTTGTCCAGATCCTGCTTTACGCTCTTTATAGGATTCTTTGGATATTAAGGACACAGGAAACTGTGTTTCAATAAAGGTCTTATCGGTTTGTGGCATAGTAGGTAAACAATTTGGTAGGCTAGAAAGAACTGAATTACTTATTCAAACCAGTTTTGTAAGTCTAAATTTTGGAAGTTCTCAAAATCTTGGGTATTTCGAGTCACTAAGGTTAATTTTTGAGTAACGGCAATCGCGGCGATTTCACCGTCCGCATAAGCACAGGTAAGTGCTTGGCGTTGTAATCTGGCCCGCTCTATTGCATACCAGTCTGCGGCGGCTTGGTCATAAGGCAAAACAATCAAACCATTAAGCAACAGCATTTCTAAATAGGATTGGAGTTGCTTTTTTCTTTTTGACGCTGCCAGTAATTCACAACCATACACCAGCTCATGCCAGACAATTGCGGTCGTTGCATACTCACCGTCGTGATTGGCAAAATGTTTTAACACCGTATCATCAGGCTTTAAGCGTGCCGGTTCTGACAGGATATTGCTATCCAGCAAATAGATTATTCGTCCCATGAAAACTCTCGCTCCTGACT
Source organism: Methylobacter sp. (assembly GCF_036845245.1). NCBI lineage: Bacteria > Pseudomonadati > Pseudomonadota > Gammaproteobacteria > Methylococcales > Methylococcaceae > Methylobacter > Methylobacter sp. The sequence continues at coordinate 65,347 of NZ_DAIUEH010000034.1, read as the reverse complement.
TGCAGCGCGTAAATTTTTAAGTTCTGATTCCGTCAACGCGCTATCACCCTTCAATTGATTACGCCATTGTTGGATGGCTTGATACAAACTATTGTCTTTATGGGTGAGCTTTTGATAATTGGCCTCTGACAACATGACTGCAACCGGCTTACCATGCCTGGTCAGATGAATAGGCTCATCCGTTTCAAGCTGATGTATCAATTGTGACAGGTTGTTTTTTGCCTCGGCTATGGTACTGGTTTTCATCGGCGTGCGCTCTATTATGGCTATAATTTTAGCTATAATAAGGCTTTCCATGTTGACTATCAAGTTTGTTATAGACTGTTTATCCCTGCCTACATTTTCCCTGACATTAACGACAGCTCAAACTCTGCCTTGCGATTACGCAACACACCTTCCATTACTGGATTTTCTGTTAACGCAAAACGCACAGCTTTACGCCAGCCTTTATTACGACCATTAATTGCATGGCCAGTGGCGGCATTGGTCATGGTATAAAGCCACCAGCGTTCTTCAGGCACCAGGCCCAGCCAGTTATGTACGGCTGCGACTGATAACTCGGGATCTGCATCTTCTAAAGCCCAGGCTAACAAAGTGAGCTCTTTGCCTAGAGTTCTATCAACCGGTATCTGACCTTTTTTAAGCCACTGGCCGGTTTTCACACCCAAGTTGCGTAAGCGGCGATTAAACTCTGCCTTAACATGTTCTTCTATTTGTTCCCAGGTGTGACGATTTAAAACCGCCTTTAATTGGGCATCAATATCATTAAAGGTAGGGGATGTTTCTTGACCTTTTTCCGGTTTAATCCAGTGAAAATGTTCGGAAATAAGTACCTTAGCATCTTTTGCTTTTGAGATGGGTATCGTAACAATAAAGCAGTGCTCGGTTTGTTCTTGATCAAAGCCGAAGCCCAAGGGCTGCGATTTTTTTAAGGCTACAGTCATTGACGCACTTCGCCGGGTTGAAGTTGGTGTCCTATTTCTGCTAGCCAATCGGTTAGTTGTTGGCCTCTCTGAAACTTAACTTCTTCAACGCTGATACTAACCTGGCTACCTTTCATCACGCCTTGCAGTTTGTCCAATATTGCTTTGATGTCTTCGCCTGTGCAAGTAAAAGATGCTTCAGTGCTGTAGGTTAGTGACGCTGAGTCATCATTGGCAAACACATCCATAATAAGACCTTGCGCCATTCCTTCGTATTTTATGAGTTGTTCAATAAAGTCAAAAGCCGCTTTTGCAGATAAGGTTCCTAGTTTGCCAGCATTCCAGGTCAATGGTTTTGCCGGTTCAATGACCACTGTTTTATTTCGATACTGATCCATATCGATTTTTTCAAGTCGCGATTGAATGCCGTCTTTAGTAGAGATGGCCTGCACAAACCGACTGGACGCAGGAACTTCAAAGGCACTGTCATAAACAGCGCCTAAAGTGCTTGGATCTGAGCCATCCGTGGTATAGCGTATTTTCGCAGCACCAGGAACCGCTTTTAGTTCAACTTGCCACTTATCGCCTTGTTGAATAACCTCATGCTTAAGTTGCAAGGTGTTTTCCCAACAATAAACACTGCCTTCTTCATGTACGCCACGACTATCGACACATAAAAAACTGACATGCATATCGCTAGTGCTAAAGCGCGAATAACCACCTTCAGTTTCCGCAACATCCATAGATGCTGAGCTGGGCGAGCTATTGCCCAACTCATAAAGCACTTTGTCTCCATTGATCGGAGTGATTTTTAAATTAGCCTCGCCGGTATCTGGATTACGGCTTAATAACTGAATATTGACCTGAGTTTCAGGCTTCGGCGGTGTACGGTTAATAATGCCGCCATCATCGACCCAAGCCGATACATCAAGCATTTTTGACTTAAGTGCATCAAGTGCTTTGGGATCATGAAAATTCCAGTCAGTATTGGTCGCAGCGGTTCGGAGCACTTCATTCCACTGGGACTTTTGTTGGTTACGAAATAATCGCGCTTCAACTTTTTTACGAAAGGTATCACTGCTGACATCCGTGGTGAATTTGCCTTTTTGGCCTAAAGTGTCGCGAATCAGCTTTTCACCGTCAAATTGATTGTTTTCAAAATGAATACGGTAATCCGTTACGCGCAAGGCGTTGTCTTTGCCGGGATAAACAAGGGTAGTAAAGGTTTCTTGTAATGCACTGCGTAAACTCAGTGTGATTTTGTCCTGTGAGTTTTCGGCATCACGATATTGTTGATCACTGGTAGCCATACGCTCGGAATTAAATTCCGCCAAAATGTCTGTGATAGCTTTGTATTGTCGAGTTTGCTCAATCAGTCGTCCCATACTGCGATGACTGCCGGTTAAAAATAACACGCGGTTTTTAAAGTCGGCACTGTCAAAGAACTTTTGCCATTCCTCGCTGAGCTTACTGTTTTGTACCGGATTGGTGGCGGGTTGAGTAATGATTAAGGTAACCTTATCCATTTTTAATTCAACTTCATCCAATGCCGGAAGAACGCGCATATCTTGATAGCAATCACGGTCATGTAGTGTAAATAAACCGGCGGTATAGTTGCGCAATTCTTTTAAACAAGTCTCTTCGTTATAGGAATTGGCTTGGCTGTGAAGTTTGGCAGCCAGATTTTGAATGTTTTTGAAAAATAAACGGCCGTCAATACTACGGTGTAAATACCAGGCTTGTGTAGGCAAGTAATCAATGACATTCTTTTTAACCGCAGAAATATCACGTCCAGGTGCACATAGAAAACTGACAATGTCGCTTTCGCGCAAACCGTGCGTAGCACCGGGAACAGCGGCTAATGAGGCTACCAATATGAGCTTGGCTACGTCTTGAGCGTCATCGGTTGTTCCTAAGCGAATATCTAACGATTCGGCTATTGAATGTCCGTCTTTGGCAATATCATGGGTAATGGCTTCTGTTAAAGATGGATTAATGGCGCGGATTTCTGACTGTATTTCTTCGTTGTTTAGATTAAAGTCATACGGATGAACTAATTTAACCTGATCGGCACGAAGGACACCTTTACCGTTTGCCGTATACATGTCTGCAACGATGACGCGCATTAATCGAATTAAACCGCGTGTTTGCTGGAACCCTGGATTTTCTTTAAACCGTGCATACAGATCACGGATTGAAAAATGAAAAGGATAAGATTCAATTAACTGTGCTGCAAAGGATTCCGGTGTCGCATTGGTAATATCCATTTGCTTGGCTTTACGAACGGCTTCAGCATATTCCTGAGCGACTGCTTTTATTGTTTCATCGTCGGGTAAGTCAGAAAACAAGCGAGTGCGTAAAATATGATAGAGCTCGTCGCCTTGAGGATTAACAGGCTCTAAGCGTAATGATGATCGGTTAGTTTCATTGGCAAGATTTTCTAAGGCTTGATTAAGTTCATTTGAACCATCTTCATACGTCGCCTTAAGATCAGAAATAACTACGCAAACATTGGATAATTCCGGCCGGTCAACCGCGACCATTAAATTGGATAAAGCCGTGTTAGTGACATGCGCCAATGTTGTCTCGCCAATTTCCTTGGCCTTGGCGTTTGCAAAATACGGCGGTAACTCATCCAAAAAGATGATGGTGGGTTCACCTTTAAGTAAATTAATCCAGGCAGTTGCACCAGGTGCGCTTAAAGGCGAATACAGGTCACGAAACACTTCCTTCTTACCCAGTTGTTCGGCAAGCTCACCCCATATACCAAACGCCGCATCTGATTCCCGACCATTAAAACCAATTACCCGAATTGCGCCTAAACGAGAGCCTTGTCCGTCTTTGCCCAGAATCCTTGAGCGTAGTGCAGGGTTTTTGGCTAATAATCCTAAAGCGATCATGCTATGCGTTTTACCACCACCCATCGCCTGACTAAGTAAGAAGGTACTCGCCTGATTGCTACGTCCCTCTAGGCGCTCGAAGACCTTATCCAGTAAGGTCTGCATCCCCAAAGTAATAAAGTTTTCATCAAAGAACTGATCAGGACTAATCCGATCTTTCAACAAGTCATCAATATTTAAAACAACATCTCTACGGGATCGTTCAAAAACACTTTGACGAGGTTTACAGACTTTACTGAGATTCATATTGCTTCACTTCCATTTTGATTTTTATTAGCGTCATCAGTGAGGTAATTTCACAAATACAGAGCCTATATTAATAGGCTGGCTTAAGTTTAGATGCACAAAGTTGTATGGTATTTTAAATCATATTTAGTACCCGAAAGGGCTCTATGGCACTGGGTTGATGTCAGGTTTATACATCACAACTCGTTTCCAGCGTCACAATTTCGTTCGCGGTGAACCTTTCTTAAGCCGTGCATAATAAAACCCGTCCATTGCCGATTCACCGGTAACAATCTGGCGGCCGCATGCTCCGGCAACTCCCCAGTCGGCATTTATCGGCAATTCGATTGCATCGCTGTGTTCGGCTAGAAAAGCTTGAACCTGTTGCTCGTTTTCCTGTTTTAAAATGGAACAGGTCGCATATAACAATAGCCCGCCGGGCGCCAATAGCGGCCAAACGGCTTGCAGGATGAACTTTTGCAAAGCCTGCAACTGCCCGATGTCCTCGGCTCTGCGCAATAATTTAATATCGGGGTGACGACGGATAACCCCCAAGGCTGAGCATGGCGCATCCAGTAAAATCCGGTCAAACGGCTTACCGTCCCACCAGCCTGAAGGATCTGCCGCATCGCCAACCAGCAGCTTGGCCTGCAATTTCAAACGCTGCAAATTTTCACTGACCCGCTGCATTCTGGACTCGTCTATATCGACGGCGACCAACTCTTTGAGTTGCGATTGATTTTCGAGAATATGCGCGGTTTTTCCGCCCGGTGCGGCACACACATCCAGCACTCGATGTCCCGGTTGCACATCCAGCAACCCGGCCGCTAATTGCGCGGCGGTATCCTGAACCGATACCAAACCGTCGGCAAAGTCGGGCAATAAATCCACGGGCACCGGTTTATCCAACATGATCGCCGACGGGCAAAAACCGACGATTTCAGCCGCTATGTCCTTCTCTGCCAACAATTGCAGATAGTGCTCGCGACTGGTTTTCGCCAGATTGACGCGCAGCACCATCGGCGGTTGGCGGTTATTTTCCTGCAATATTGTTAGCGCCTGCTCAGGCCAATCCTGCTCGACTTGCTTGATCAGCCAGTCAGGATGACTCAGGGCTGCGACCTGAAATTTATCGGCTTTATGTTCAAGCCCTTCCTGCTCTCTCAGGTAGGTTCTGAGAACTGCATTGATTAGCGACTTGGCCCACGGCTTTTTCCGCGTGGCTAAAACCGTTTCGGACACCGCCGCATGGGGTTTTACGCGCATGAAGTTGAGCTGATACAAACCGACCAAAGCCAGCGACTTAACATCGGCATCTTTTAACGGCTTGTCCAATAATTGACTTAAAATAAAATCCAGCCGGTGAAATTGCCTACAAACACCGTAACATAGCGCCTGAATGAAAGCCCTGTCTTTACCCGATTCTATGGTTAAAAGCGCATTATCCAGGGCGGCGGTTAAAGACTGCCCGTCTTGCAAAACGCGTGACAATACACGGGCCGCGACTAATCTTGTATTCACTGAGTATTCAACTTAATTTGGCTCCATTAACATCGTGAGCACTGAGAAAAGCCTGGACAGGCATGCGTTTTCCGCCAGGCAGCTGTACTTCCAGCAGCCTTAAGTAACCTAAGCCGGTCGCTACATCCATGTTTTTATCGACACAGCGCACTACGCCGGGCTCCAATGTAGACGCATCATCATCCACCGCCACCGCCTGCCAAATGCGCAACACATTGCCCTGATAAAGTGTCTGGGCGACCGGCCATGCATTTAGCCCTCTTACTTTTCGAGCGATACCAGCTGCCGGCTGATTCCAGTCGATAACGGCTTCGCTTTTTTCCAGTTTTTCGGCATAAGTCACTAAAGACTCATCCTGCGACTCGGGGCGGACGGTTCCGTCTTCAATTTGCGCCAGCACCTTGTACAGACCTATAGCGCCCAACGCGGCCAATTTATCATGCAAATCGCCGGCCGTATCGGTCGGACCAATAACGCATTCTTCCTTGTGCAGCATATCGCCCGCATCCAGTTTGCGCACTATCTGCATAATGGTGACGCCGGTTTTTTCATCGCCCGCCATTAATGCACGTTGAATCGGTGCGGCGCCGCGCCAGCGCGGCAACAAGGAAGCATGAACATTAATACAGCCCAATTTGGGCACATCCAAAACGGCTTGCGTTAAAATCATTCCGTAAGCGACCACCACCATCAAATCGGCATTGAATGCGCTGATCTGTTGCAAGTCCTCACTGGTTTTCATAGTAAGCGGCTGAAACACAGGAATTCCGGCAGCTAGAGCCAGCTCCTTGACCGGACTGGGATGTAACTTACGGCCTCTGCCCGCCGGACGGTCGGGCTGGGTATAAACCGCGCAAACTTCATGTTCCGAATCCAGCAACATTTGTAAACAAGGCACGGCGAATTCAGGGGTTCCGGCAAAGATTATCTTCATGCTCAGCTCACTTCCATTTTATGAATTTTTTCCAATTTTTTCTTAATTCGCTGCCGTTTTAACGATGAAATATAATCAACGAACAGTTTCCCATCCAAATGATCCAGTTCATGCTGAACACAGACGGCCAGCAAATCCCTGGCGCTTAATTCAAAAGGCTCTCCTTCCCTGTCGAGCGCTTTCACTATGATATGCTCAGCCCTGGTTACTTTTTCAAAAAAGCCGGGAACCGAAAGACAGCCCTCTTCAGACTCCTTAACGCCGTCTTTTTCGATAATCTCAGGATTGATTAAACATAACGGGGAGTCCTTTTCCTCACTGACATCAATGACGACTATCCGCTGATGCACATTAACCTGCGTCGCAGCCAATCCTACACCATGTGATTTGTACATGGTTTCCAGCATATCATCGACCAATTTTTTAATTTTATCATCGACCTTTTTTACGATTGCAGCCTTCTTCCGCAAGCGTTCATCAGGAAACTCGAGAATAGATAGAATACTCAACAAACTCACCACTATAATAATTGAATACCGGAATTCTATCTGTTTTTGAACAATCTGGAAACATCACGGTTATAAAGGCTTACAGGCATTCTCTCTTGCGGCGATACATCATGAGGGTAAAAGTCTGAGCGGCGGCGCTTTCATCCCATCAAACTTGAAAACATCACGCTTGATAGGGTTCTGACTAACACGCAGGAAACCGTAGCAATAGATTATCAGGTAAGGGTTTGCAAAAATGATAAACTCAATTAATTACGGACTGACATACCCGTAATTGAGGAATTATTAATGCTCTTCATCGTAAATGAATACTGAAAACAGTCAGTGGAAGGAGTTGACAGACATGAAATTAATTATATTGACCAGCGTTGTTTTACTGATGAGTGGTTGCCAGCATACTGTAAATCCACAGCATGCTGGCGATCCTGATTACACACCTGATGGCTTAGTTAAGCGTCCTTATGTATGGGAGTTTAAAACCGACAACAGCCAAAAAGCAAAAGATTGTGTGCTTGAATGTAAAAAACAAGACAGTCAATGCAGGCTACTTGCATCTACAAAGTTCCCGGAGTCGGTAGTGACGCCATCCGCCAATATCACTATCGATACTGGCAGGATCGGTGAAACCGATCAATGGATTAAAGACCTCGATAATTTGCGGTGTGAGAAAAGTCTCATTAAATGCGTTGAAGATGTTTGTAAAGGCAAAACGGATAAGAAACGTTACCTATGGTAAACAACCAGAATATTGAATGACTAATCTGACGTTCTAAGCAGACTTATCCTACGACACATTCAATCGGTATAAAGCAGCTGTTGAGCAAGGAGCGGAGTCAACTGAACCTGAAAAACCAAGCCGATAAACTTAACGAAACAATCTGTGCTAACCCATGCCATGGATTTACCCGGATCAGTAATGAAATGGCATAAGGCCGTCGCTTAGCGGAGCTTGTCCGCCTTGTTCTACACCTCCAGACAAAGCAATAGACGCGACCTTGATTCAGAACTTAATCGTAGTTGTTCCGCCCCTATGCAGAAATTTGATAAAAAACACTTGAGCCTGCTCGTCAGTCCGCCATCCGGTTTCGGCTGCGTCAAACTCAGCCGCGGTCGCAAATTTGGTTAATACAAGCCCATCCCGTGTAATCACGACTGGTTCATTTCCCAGAACCTGCAACTGTATATGACGTTCGACAGATGACAGCGTAATGACCGTGCTCCCCGAATCGACCATGCACTTGATTTCAGTTCCATCATAGACCGAAAAATGTGACGACCCTGCTCTATAAATTTGGAAAAGCAGCCCATCGTCTACTGTTTTTATTGCTGTGTTGTTGACGTAATTGGCGTCACACAAAGTTTCCACTTCGGTCAAAAGCATCGGCAAGATGGATCCCGCTCTGACAAAGACCGGAAATTGCAGCTGATTTGAATTTGACCAAGTGATGGTTTGCCCTCCGGCATGCGTAGTGTGATCCCAAAAATCGATCCAGTTCCCTGCGGGCAAATACAATTGCCTTGTGACCGCGTTGGGCTTAATCATCGGAGCAACCAGAAACTCATTGCCAAAAAGATAGGTATGTTTGATATTAAAAGTATTCGGATCGGATTGATCCATCAGCACCAGCGGACGCATGATCGGTAAACCTGTTGCGCTTGCCAGCTTTGCATAGGTGTATATATAAGGGAAGAGACGGGTATGCAGTTTCGTAAAGAAGCGGAAATTGTTAAGAGCTTGGTCGCCATATTTCCACGGATATTGCCGCTCTTTCGCAACCTGCCGATGCATCTGCATAATAGGAGAAAAGCAGCCGAATTGCGTCCAGCGCATAAACAGATTCGGTGGCGATATACTGAAGTTCGTGTCCTGATAGCCCCCCGTATCATGTCCCCAGATGGCATACCCGCTCATCGCCGCGGATTGCCCTGCCATGATTACACTGGGCAAGCCATTGTCGCCGAAATTGGGTTCATTATCTCCAGCCCAAGAGCTTGGAAATGCATGCGACCCCACAAATCCGCTACGCGCGAACAATATGCCTTCGTTACCCAGCACACTTGCAACCGTCTTGTGGTACTCAACGCAGTAGCCATTCCTCATCTCAACGCCTGTGCGTCCGTCCGAGTATTGGGCTGTGATCGGAATGTAAGTGTTGGGGCCATTACTACTTTCGCCATCGTCCGTTTTGAAGCCGCCAATGCTTGTCTCTTTAGACCCTGAAAGAGTCGGCACACTCGCTTGTTCGACAAGTTTCTTGAGTTGATCTGTCAACCATTGCCGCGCCATGGAATTGGTAAAATCAATTGGACTTCCATGCCCCTTCCACCAGGTTACAAGCAACGGCGGACCGCCTGCGGATGTACGCACAAAAAGACCCTTGCTTGCCGCTTCATCATAATTGGCAGACTTACCTAGGTTTTGTCCGGGAACATTATCGTTAGTAGATGCCGTGTTAATGAAGGGCGTCATCCAACAGATAACCTTTAAGCCGTTGGTTTGAAGAAAACTCATCATTTCGGCCAATGAGGCAAACCCGGGGAAATGCATCCCGTCAATAGTCGCGTCTTGCCCAAACTGGGTCATATTGAAGTTGAAATCGTTGTAGGCGATTTCCCAAGGAGAATCGAACACAAATGCCGATGCCGGTAATCCTCGTTTGCGAAATTGAGTCACCGCATAACGAACCTCGCCGCCGCTCCTCCATATATCGGACGAAATCCACGGGCCGAATGTCCACGGCGGCGGAAGCGGTGGCCGTCCTGTGTACCCTGTATAGCGAGACAAGATGTCGGTGAGCTTTGGACCGTACACGATATTAAATCGCAAGGTTGAAAAAAGATGAGTGACGACGTAACGATCCGGTGCTGCGGCACGCATGTCAAAAACGCTCTCGGCAGAAGAATCGAGATGCAGCCCATAGCCCCGCGTGCTGACAAACCACGGCGATACTTTGTACGAATGATCATTTTTTATGCCGGGATCATCAAACGTCATTATTCGAACATTCTTTCCTGATTGGTCGAAACTATTGAACTTTTCGCCGAAGCCATAGAAATGCTCGTGACTATCAGATGGCGCTGCAATAGCCGTTGCGACCGGAACGACACCGCCCCAATCAACGACTTCGTAGCGCATCACGCCTTGATGCGGAAATGTCAGGCGACCGGTAATCAGGGCTGTGCCTAACTTTTGTTTCAGTTCCAGCCCATTAGCCAGCGCCTTTGAGCCGGTTACGGCCCCGATCATCATAGAGCCTTGTCCGGTTTGAACTGCCGGGGGAGAAAAATGAATGCGGTTTGCTTTCGGATTTCCCGCTAAATCCGGACCCGCGATTTCAATGTGTCCGGTGTTTTGGTAAATCCGTCCCTGCAAATCACCCGCATCGAATGCGATAAACGGACCCGATGGCGTAAGCAACCATTGAATATTCTGAGGGAATGATTTGGCCATGATATTCCCCCTATCAGGACAATTGAACCCAACTTGCAACCGACGGCACGCCATCGTTATCGGTGATGAAAAGCATGTACCAGCCGGGCGGCGCAATGTTACGCTCATTCGGTATCACTGCATTCAACAAGTTGGGAGGCGTGACGGTGAATGGAATGTCGACGACGCGCTGAGCGCCGTTGAAAGAGTGAGTGGTCAGCCCTGGCGCAATCAGACTGACCCACTTGATCTGCGCGGCCTGCGGCGTACGAATCACAGGCCTGCCGCCGTAAGCAATTTGGGGCGGCACGTTGTCGATCGTTGGGCGGGAATTCTTTTTGAACAGATACGGCGGACTGAAAATCTCCAGCCGCTCTTCTTCCAGCGGATCCGGCGGCAGCCACTGGGTCTGCGATCCTTTATCGGGATTGCCTCCAGCAGCGAGAACGCGGCCGTCGGGCAGCAGCAGCGCCACTGAATGGTAGAGCCGGGCCACGGTTGCTGGAGCCGTCACTGTCCAGGTATTGGCGGCCAAGTCGTAGATTTCCGCCTCGAATACTTCGCGTCCGCCTTCGGGGTCGACCACTCTGCTGTGGGCACTGGCTTCCCGGGTGACGCCGCCGCCCACGGCGATCACAGTACGGTCCGGTAATAGTACCGCGTTGACATGCATTCGCTCGTGGTTAAGCTCCTGCTTAAGCCGATACTGCGGCGGTGTGGCGGTGAAGTCCACGACAGCCACGCGCCGGGTCGCTTTTCCGCGCAGAGCGTTCGGGTCATCCAGATCTTCCGGGCCGCCGCCGAGAATCATGATCTGCTGAGTTTGCACGGGCGGCAAAATTACACTCGCGCACTGGTTGCATTGGCCGGTATCGGTCAAGCCATTCACGTTCGCAGAAGGGGTAGGATTGATCGGATCGAATACAAAGGGAAACGAATCGCCATTCGTGTCCATCTTGCCACCCGTGAAAAATAATCGGCCATCGCGGAGTTGAAACAGATGCGGATAAAGAGGCAAGTTGAAGTCCCTGGTCTTGGTCCAGCCGACATGATCCGGGTCGGTGTTCCTCTCCAAGGTATTGTTGTCGAGTCCCTTGGCCTGTTCGTCCAAACCCGACGCGGCCAGAATTGTGCCATCACTCAAACAGACAACCGTCGGATACCAGCGTCCGTGCGCCATCGGTTGGACGAACGTCCATTTGTTGGTGAGCGGATTAAAAATAAGCACATCGCGAATCCCGGCAAATCCATGACCGGCGTCTTGCATTTGCTGGTTCACGATTTTTTTGTCGTACTGCCCGGTCCCGCCCGCGACCAGTAGACGGCCATCGGGGAGAAAAGCATGGCCGCAGCAAAAGAAATCGACCACGGTGCCGTCGGGTCGGCGCAGCGTCGGCGGCGGGTTAAATGCTTTGTTATCCAGGACATTGCTTGTCGGGTCCCAGACCACGCTGGTAAAGATCTGCTGCGCCTCATTCCCCAAGAAAGCAGGCTGGAAACGGAATGCACTGTTGCCGGAACCGGCAAAAAACAGCACTTTACCGGTATGCAGAAGCGCAGCGTGAACCGGCAACACTTCAGAAAAATACAGCAACAACCGCCACACGCCTTTAGTATCGGCTGTGTCAATATCGAGAGTAAGATCGGTAACCGCAAACAGTCCTGCATTAAGCTGTGGCGGGTTGTCCACATGCAAGATGACCGCTTTGGGCCTACCGCCACCGAAAGCCGCAAGTGCGAATCCGCCGCCCTGATCCTCAAAAGACTGCCAACCATCCACCCTGACCCAGGGTCCCCAACCCTCTTGTATGCGGCCTTGTTGATCGAGGTTCCAGCCGACCCTGTAGAATCCGGCGTTTTCTCCCGGCGGATTGTCGATTTGAAAAATGATGATCTCAGGGCGTCCATTGCCGTCCAGGTCGGCCACCGCTATCCCGGCGCCCTGATTGAACCAGGAAAACCAGTCCACTTCGATCCAGTCGTTCCATTGGCCAATATGTCCATCCGGAGTAAGGTGGCTGCCCACCCTATAGAAGCCTTTGTTGGGACGGTTGGGATTATCAGTGTGAAAGTCGTCGATATGAAATACGACAAGTTCGGGCTGACCGTCGCCGCTAAGGTCGGCCACAGTAATCGCCGCCCCTTGATCGCTCCATGATATCCAGTCGGGAACTTGCTGCCAATCGGTCCAGCCGCCGGTGACATTGCCCTGCGCGTCAAGTTTACGGCCTATACGAAACAGCCCTCTGTTCGGGCCGGGCACCACGTGCTGAACCTGAAACACCACCAGCCCTAATCCTTGGGCTCCAAAATCGGCAACGGCTATGCCCGCACCTTGATTCGCGTTTGATTGCCAATTTGGAATTTCGATCCAGGGTCCCCAGCCGCCTATAACTTTGCCATTGGCATCAAGCCCTCGTCCGACCCGATAAAAACCCCGATTGGGACCAGGGACCGGATGATCCACGCGTAAAACAATTAATTCCGGCTTACCGTCGCCGTCAAGATCGGCCGTTGCAAGATTCGCTCCCTGATTCTCCCAAGAAACCCAGTCAGGTATTTGATTGAAGGATAGCGCCATGGGTTAACCTCAATTCAATATGTCTTGAAAGGATTGATCCAGCGCCTTGTTTTCCGACAGCGGCAAGGCACTGAGTTCAATTGAGATATTTAGCGTCAGTCTATTTAGCGCCTAACGCAATCCGGATCAGGTCCGAAATGTCGAAACGTCCGTCCAGACCAACTTTGGAGGGCTTCCAGTTCGGGTTTTGTGACAGAAATGAATGGCTATCACCCAACAACAGACCAATAAAAACTTCCGCAACAATCCGGCCGCCCACCTTGCCAAGATGAACCGGCAACGCATTCGCCTCCTGCTCGGTTTTGCCTCGTGCACGTAGACGCCAGTCATGCTGTGCTTCCGCCAAAATGTAAGTCCAAAGGGGAGCCTTACCGGCAAAGCTTTTACCATATTCTATGATCGAGCGATTTCTCTCGGCAGCCGCTCCAAACTCATTGCTGAAAGTGGCCTTGCCTATCAAAATATCTTCATCCCTGAGTGGTGCATAGCCCATACATCGGGCCACATCCTGACCGCTGGGCAGATCCATGCTCAAGCCTCGCAGGAGATTACGAAGCGCCAGGCTGGAAGGGCTTTTCACCGGATCGACGGGTACCGGATTCCCGTCACTATCGCGTTCCAGGTCATCGGCATTCAGTTTTGAAAACTCAGGAAGGAAAGCCAATGGATTAACCAGGGATGTATCAATTTTATAGGATGCCTGTACGCGCGATTTACCCAGATTATGGGTGGAAAGCTTACTGTCAATCTCGAAAAACAGATTCCAATTGATGCTCCAGATGTCAGGAAATGCACGAAAACCATTCAGACCTTCGGTATGAACAGCCGCGAAAATGAATTGACGTCCATCCACGCCGCGCTCGATTTCATCGGCGGATGCGTTTTTTCCCAGTTCAGTGTTTAACCGATAGATCGGCCGCACCATGGAATGCCCGAACCGATAGGCGGCAGCACTAAATTCAATAGGAATAAAGGACGCATATTTCGGTAAGTAAAATTGCAGTCTCGGCGGATCATCATATATCCGTTTACCGCTCTTGATATGGGGAAGAAGTTCGTTATAAGTGTGCTCTCCCACAATCCGGGGCAGAAAATCGTGCAACACAACCCATTGGTAATGCCAACGAACTTCCTGCTGTACTTCGGCAAACGACGCATCTTTGCCTTTGGCGTCGGCTATGGCATTGTGAAAGCGTAGAAATACCCCCTGTAGTTGCGACACAATGACATTCTCATCGTTCCGCTTGTCGCCGATCACTGCTCGATTATTGGCCGGTATGCGCAATAGATCCAATCTGCCTTTATGTACGCCGCCCTCAGTGAGCTCACGTCCGAATAAGAATTTGTTGCCATCGAACATATACGGCTGGTCGTCCGGGCCACGGCCATAAATGCAATCCAGATCGAAGCGAGGCGTACGGAAATCAGTCAGCCCGTCAGGATCATTCTGTTTTTGCAGACTGCTGGCCGGATCAAAGGTAAGATCGTGATCGATAAATTGCCCGAGATAAGTATAACCGGCTGGAATGCCGAAATTTTCTTCGTCATCGACCTCATCTTCCTTGGTGGCAATCGGAATAAAGAAATTGGTTTTGGGGTCGCGTTTCGGCTTGCCATTCTCCATTTGTATTTCCGGGTCTGCAATCATTGCTTTAGCCAGCATATGAAGATCGGCGATATCAAAATCCGCAGCAGGAAGCGTCCGAAACATCCGCCCGAAGCGGCCTTCAAACTGAGAGGAGCGATCCTGGACATCGCTGCCTCTTATTCCTCCACCATGACCGGCTTTGGATTTATTATTGTTGGTTTTAGTAGTCATTTCATTTTCCTTGCAATGATGAGTCAATAATCATTAAAAACATGGCATGAAATTTTGATGCGGCCAGACGGCTGTGTACACACAACTAAAAATCAAATTATTAGTTGTCTGGTTTTACTATGGTATTTATAAAAGTTTATACGCCTTGAGCCAGTCAAAATATTAATAATATTTTTTAAAGTTATTGATAACTTTCATGCCCTTATAAAAACTTAGAATACGGCTTTAGAATTAAAATGTGGTCACTTACATATAGATACAGATGCCTACGATGTGAAGTGCGATAAGACATCCAGTTACATTCTATAAACGACAAGCCCAAATGAGCAATTGGGGTGAATACCTACTTAGCCAGGACGGTTCAAATCTTGTAAAAAAAGAGATAATTATCGGCAGATCGTGTCGGCTGCAGGAGGGATATCGACAAACTCGCACTGCCTGAAATTAGCATCAGATATTCGACGTTTTTGATTCATCACTGGATTCCTTGCCTTGGCTGAGCTATTTTACAACCTACCAGGGTAGCCGTTTTTATCAGACCGCTACTTGTAACCGTCAACGCTTAGTGTAAGAATAGATAAGTTAATCAGCACCCCTTAAATGTCACACTTTACCGAAACAACGTAACCTCTAAGCCTGTCAAATCAACAGCTTATTTTCAGACTGGATTTCTATCTGGATTCATCTAAACTTTTTATTCAGATAGTACAAAAAGACTCGACAGGAATCCGACATGGCTTTTCGAACACTCACTGGAGTGATAATTTCTCTCTTGCTCTGCTTAAACGCATGGGCTGATGACCAATCCGCCTGGAGCGGATTAGCACGCAATGCGCCCACAGGGGCACGGGCATGGACAGCCCGTGATGAAATACAAATAAATCCCTCCCATCCCGATCAATATACCGTCGTCAAAGGCGATACTTTATGGGAGCTATCCGGTAAATTTTTGACTCACCCCTGGCAATGGCCCGAGTTATGGAGCCACAACACTCAAATCAAAAATCCTCATTTGATTTATCCCGGCGATACTATTTATTTTTCCATCGTAAACGGCAAACCGCAGCTTAGTCTTTCCAGAAGCGATTTTCCTCAAGCCCAAGCCGCCCTCAATTCCACCTGCGTGCTTAAGGAAGACGACTACAATCATGGCCGCAAAGACTTTGCCGTTTCCAAAGATGGAAAGGTAGTACCTTGTATTAGGGAAACAGACCTGAAGCAGGCCATCAGATTAATCCCCACTGAAGCCATAGCGAGTTACCTGACATCGCCTAAAGTAGTGGATGAGGATGAACTGGGCAGCTCACCTTATGTAGTCGGCTTTGCAGGAGAACATATCATTGTAGGCACTGGCGATCGTGTTTATGTGCGTTCGATAACCGAGCCCAAAACCCTGTCCTATACGATTTACCGACCGGGAAACGCTTATATCAGCCCGGAAAATGGAGAAATCCTGGGTTATGAGGCTCAATACATTGCCGACGCTTCCTTGCAGCACCCTGGCGACCCGGCAACGCTAGCCATAACCAAGGCCAATCGTGAGATCCGCACAGGCGACCGGATTATGCCCAATATTGAACAAGATGTTGCGTTAAATTATTTCCCTCGTCCGCCTAAACAAAGCCTCAAAGGCAGCATTATCAGTGTGCTGGGCGGCGTTTCCCAAATTGGCCGGTATAACGTGGTTGTAATAGACAAAGGCACCGCAGACGGCCTTTTAGTCGGGCACGAGCTGAATATCTATAAAAGCGGCAAAATTGTCAGCGACTCTTTCAGCCCCATTAAAAATGATACCGTTAATCTTCCTGATGAAGTTGCCGGCACCTTGATGGTTTTCCGCCCATTCGACCGTGTCAGTTATGCGCTGGTCATGCGAGCAGACCAGGCACTTCACGTTTTAGACAAAGTTCAAACCCCCTGAACATTAACGCACAACAATTCGACCAAGACTTGAAATACTGGCTTGCACTATTACGCACGCCAGGGGTCGGCTGCCGAACATTTCTTCGCTTGCTCGAACGCCATAACCCGGCGCAGTTATTTGCAGAATCATCATCTGCACTGAGGGCCTTAGGTTTAAAAAGCGACATCGTCAATGCGATCAGGAATCCCGACTGGACGCTTATCGACTACGATTTGAACTGGTTAAGTCAACAAAATAACTGCGCAATCACCCTCAATGACGCAAACTATCCCTCCCAATTAAAGGAAATATCCGATCCTCCGCCTATCCTGTTTGTACGCGGTAACCCCGAACTGTTATCGCTGCCGCAAATCGCTATCGTGGGCAGCCGCAACCCTTCGACTTCAGGCCTGGAAATCGCCTTTAATTTCGCTAAAACCCTGAGCCACTGCGGCCTTGTGATCACCAGCGGGCTGGCTTTAGGCATCGATGCAGCCAGCCATCAAGGCGCATTAAAGGCCAATGGTTATACGATTGCGGTGGCCGGAACCGGGCTGGATCGCGTCTACCCCGCACGGCATAAAGACCTCGCCACTGAAATCGTCAATACCGGCGCGATAATCTCGGAGTTTCCGCCCGGCACAACGGCCAAAGCCAACCACTTTCCCAGACGCAACCGTATTATCAGCGGACTGTGCCAAGGCCTGTTGGTGGTTGAAGCCGCCAAACAAAGCGGCTCGTTAATTACTGCGCGCATGGCTCTCGAACAAAACCGTGAAGTTTTTGCGATACCCGGCTCCATTTATAACCCGCTGGCCCGGGGTTGCAACGCGCTAATTCGTGAAGGAGCAAAACTTGTTGAAACAACCCAAGATATTCTTGAGGAATTAAATCAATACAATCAACAGGATGAATATTCATCCCCACTAACAATGCAATCAACGCTTGACCTGGAGCAGCAAACATTATTGAATCTTGTCATGTTTAGCCCAACTTCTATTGATACTCTGGTAGAAAACGCCAACGAATCCGTCGAAGTTATTTCTTCAATGTTACTGATTCTGGAACTGCAAGGATACATAGAGGCAACCGCCGGCGGTTGCTATACTCGAATCAAATAAATATCTAAAAACCTATGAAAGAAAATATTTTTGATGTCCTGATGTACTTATTCGAAAACTATATGGAAGATGAAATTGAAATCTTTCCGGATAGTGATATCGTCAGAACGGAATTGCTGGAAGCGGGCTTTGAACAAATCGAAGTTAACAAGGCTTTCGACTGGCTCGAATCGCTTAGCCTGCAACGGGCAATAAAAACATCCGCGTCGCCTGCATTCCGTGTTTTTTGCAGCCAGGAAAAAGCCAGGCTGGATATTGAATGCCGCAATTTACTTATGTTCCTTGAACATAGCGGCATCCTGAATTCAGCCAACCGGGAAATTGTCATCGACCGCGCCATGGCGCTGGAAAATGAAGAATTATCAATGGAAAAGCTCAAATGGATAGTGCTGATGGTATTACTCAGTCAGCCGGATGAGGAAATCGCTTTCTCCAGGATGGAAGATATCGTCTATGACCTTATTCCGACTTATTTGCATTAATTAAGGTTCAAAACTACAAGGTGAAAGGTTCAAGAAACGTACCTTTCACCTTGAACCCTACTTCTTGAACCCTTCACCCTAAACCTTTTTGAATAAATGAGTAAGAATCTCGTCATTGTAGAATCGCCTGCGAAAGCCAAAACCATAGAAAAATATTTGGGTAAGGACTTTCAAGTTTTAGCCTCTTATGGACACGTCCGCGACCTGATCCCAAAAGAAGGTGCAGTTGATCCGAACAATAACTTCGCGATGAAATACGAAGTTATCGAACGCAACCAAAAGCACGTGCAAGCTATCAGTAAGGCTCTTAAAACCGCAGACACCCTATACTTGGCGACTGACCCTGATAGAGAAGGAGAAGCCATTTCCTGGCATTTGCTTGAGCTGCTGAAAGAAAAAAAGCTGCTGAAAGACAAGCCGGTGCACCGGGTCGTGTTCCACGAAATCACTAAAAAAGCCGTCACTGAAGCCATCGCTAACCCGGAGCAAGTCGCCATCAGTTTGGTCAATGCCCAACAGGCACGCCGTGCTTTGGATTATCTGGTCGGCTTTAACCTGTCGCCGTTATTATGGAAAAAAATCCGCCGCGGCCTTTCAGCAGGCCGGGTACAAAGCCCCGCCTTGCGCATGATCGTCGAGCGCGAGCTGGAAATCGAGGCTTTTAAAACGCGCGAATACTGGACGATTGACGCCGCATTAACTGCTCAGGAGCAAGCCTTTAAAGCCAAACTGACCCAGTTTAATGGCGAAAAAGTCACGCAATTCAGCATCACCGATGAAGAGCTGGCGGAAAAAACCAAGCAAACTTTACTGGATGCCGCTGACGGCCAATTAATGGTTGCCAAGCTGGAAAAGAAACAGCAAAAACGCAACCCTGCCCCGCCGTTCATCACCTCGACGCTGCAACAGGAAGCCTCGCGCAAACTGGGTTTCACCACCAAACGCACGATGATCGTCGCCCAGCAGCTTTATGAAGGCATCGATATTGGCGGCGAAACCGCAGGTTTGATCACTTACATGCGTACCGACTCGGTTAACCTGTCGGTAGACGCCGTCGAAGAAATCCGTGCGCTGATTGCCGAAAACTACGGCGCTGAAAATGTGCCTAAAGATCCGAGAGTCTTCAAGACCAAGTCGAAAAACGCCCAGGAAGCGCACGAAGCCATACGCCCGACCTATCCAAGATACTCGCCGAGCCAGTTAAAAAGCCACCTGAGTATTGAGCAGTTCAAACTCTATGAACTGATCTGGAAGCGCACCATCGCCTGCCAGATGATTCACGCTACGTTAAACATGGTCGCCGTCGATTTGACCTGCGCCGACGGCAAACACACATTCAGGGCAACCGGCTCCACGATCGCCTCTCCCGGATTTATGACTGTTTATCTGGAAGGAAAAGACGACAGCAACGAAAGCGACGACAAGGAAAGCTTCTTGCCGCCGATGGAAGAAGGCCGCCCGGTCCAGCTCAATGATATTAATGCCGGACAGCATTTTACCGAGCCGCCGCCACGCTACGGCGAAGCCAGCTTGGTAAAGTCCCTTGAAGAACACGGTATCGGCCGCCCATCGACCTATGCGTCGATTATTTCGACCTTGCAAAACCGGGAATACGTGACTCTGGACGGCAAACGCTTCTATCCGACCGATGTCGGCAGAATCGTCAATAAATTCCTGACCGAACATTTCACCAAATACGTCGATTACGATTTTACCGCTAACCTGGAAGATGAACTCGATGCGGTGTCACGGGGAGAAAAAGACTGGGTTCCATTGATGCACGACTTCTGGAAACCTTTTACTACCCTGATTCAGGAAAAAGAGGAAAGCGTCCAGCGCAAAGATGTCACCCAGGAAGCCATTGACGAAAAATGCCCCGATTGCGGCAGCCCGCTGTCCATCCGCTTGGGCCGGAACGGGCGGTTTATCGGCTGTACCAACTACCCTGAGTGCTCCTATACCCGAAACCTGAACGATGATGGCGGCGCCAGCGACGAACCCGAAGTTGTGGAAGGCCGAGTTTGCCCTAAATGCGAATCGCCTCTAGTGATTAAAACCGGCCGCTACGGTAAATTCATCGGTTGCAGCGGTTATCCCAAATGCAAGCATATCGAGCCTTTAGAAAAACCGACGGATACCGGCGTTGAGTGCCCGCAATGCAAAAAGGGCAACATCCTCAAGCGTAAATCCCGGAACAGCAAAATATTCTATTCCTGCTCGGAATATCCAAAATGCGATTACGCCTTATGGAATGCGCCGATAAAAGAAAGCTGCCCGGAATGCGAATGGCCTATCTTGACCGTCAAAGAAACCAAACGGCGCGGCGTGGAAAAAGTTTGTCCGCAAAAGGACTGCAAATATGCAACGCCGTATGAAGGCGATCCTGCGGATGTGCAGGGGCCAAAAGAATCTGGCACATTGTAGGGACGAATTCATTCGTCTTTGGGCGGATAAATCCGCCCCTAGCTATAACTAAACTCGAAAATGCCCTATCACTCCTTTTTCAAAATAAAAAACGCCGTCCGCCATATCAAAGCAGGCGCCGTGATTGCTTACCCCACAGAAGCCGTCTACGGCTTAGGCTGCGACCCGCTCAACGAAGAGGCGGTAATGGCCCTGCTCGACATCAAACAGCGCCCAATAGAAAAAGGCCTGATCCTTATCGCCTCATCGCTTGAGCAACTATGCCCTTACCTCATTTTAGACCAAACTATCATCGAGCGAATAACACCCACTTGGCCCGGCCCTATCACCTGGGTTATCCCTGCCCAGCCCTGGGTACCAAAATGGCTGAAAGGCGCACATCAATCGCTGGCAGTCAGAGTCACCAATCACCCGATAGCCCGCGATTTATGCGCCCAATTCGGCAGCCCGTTAGTTTCCACCAGCGCCAATCCTACAACCCGGACCGCCATCAAAGAATCTAGAAAACTGTTAAAAACGTTTGCCGGTGCCGATATTTTTATCGTTCACGGCAAAGTCGGTGAGCTTGGGCAGGAAACTGCTATTTATGATGCGGTGAGCGGAACGCGGTTGCGTTGATCATAAAAGCTCAGAGATATTGCTATTGGAAGGAATTATTAATACTATGAAATCAGGAGGTTCCTATCATGGCCCATATTGAAAAATTAAGCATTGCTTTAACCCCTGAAATGGCAGAGATAGTCCGCCAGTGCGTCGAAAGCGGCGAATATGCCAACAGTAGCGAGGTTATCCGCGAGGCTTTGCGCGATTGGAAGCAGAAACGTTCTTTGCAACAGAATGAAATCGAAGAGCTGCGTAACCTTTGGCAAGCCGGACTGGACAGCGGCCCTGGTCATTTGGCCGATATGAACGCAATCAAAGCAAAAGCCCGGCAACGGTTTTTGTCCCAACAAGACGCAGAGCAGCATTAGAAATATAAGACTTTATGTCTGTGATTTACCGAACCGCGCAAGCCGAGGAAGACCTGATTGAGATATGGATTTATATCGCTCAGGATAATCCCAGTGCAGCGGATCGTGTGCTTGATGATATTGAACAACGCTTTCATGGCGCTTGCCGATAATCCGTTAATGGGCCGGTTGCAGCCTGATATTGCCCCGGAACTTCGCTATTTTGCGGTGGGCCAATTATTTAATTTTGTATCGTACCGTGCCGAACGGAATCCAGATTGTCTGTGTCATACATGGCGCTCGTGATTTGCCCAATTTATTTTGACTGATGTTTCTTGGTAGCTAAAATGTCAGGCAACGAAAAACTATCGACCGTCCGGCTGATCCTATGCACTTGTTGCCAGCAATGAATCCAGCCACGTTTCAAACTCGTCGTAATTCTTTTTGGAAAAAATCTTGGCCGGGAATCGTGCTAGCTCTTCCGCCACGACTTCGCGCTGACAGAGGTTACTCATATCATTGTCAGTCGTCAAAGCGTCCACGTAAGGCACAAATGTCGAAACGTGGTCAATATCATTTTGGCGAGATATGCCGAAGTTCGCATTGAATTTCTTGGGGTTGGATCGATGTCCTTGCCACCGCATCCAGAGTAGTTCCGCCTCAAAAGCAATTTCAATTCGCAGGACGGGGCATATTAGAATTGGCTTGTTTTTCAACAACCCTGACCATCGCTGGAGCGCAGCCGACTCATCCAATCCATTTACAACATCTCTAATAATTCGGCGAAACGGGACATCGGATAGTTGTGGAATTTGGTTGGAGATTGGCTTTCCAGTTTCAAATTCTTCTGTGAGCTGCTGCATTATCAACAATATTTCACATTGTTGTTTGTAAGCATTAATACCTTGCTGTATATCGTTGCGCCAAAGCTCGGTAACGTGATTTAGACAATCACGAACTCCACGGCAGTCAGGTATATTCTTAACTTGTCGATCAATGATATTGAGGAATTTTTCGTTTATCTCGTCACGAGGCCGCGCATATGCGCGATTTAACCTTAGCCGCCAGGAGTTCGTAGGCACAACATTCATCCCAACCTGCCACCGATGGGGATCGTCTAGTCCGATATCGGTAAAAGGGAAAGGATCAGCGCCATCTTGTTCGATGAGCATTCTTCTGGTCTGGGCAGCAAAAACATCGTAGAAATTGCCAGCGATATTCCCATTAGCAAGATTATTCTGGAACTCCCAAAGTATCGTCCTATTTTCCGTGTATTCATCAGGGATAGCCGATGTCTCTGTACTATGGATATCGGACACTATAAGAAAAATCTTCTGCTGTATTTTCAGTTCATAGAGTTTTTGATAAAGACGTCTTTCGATTCCCTTCTCATTCGCAGGAAAGCATATATCTGACAAGAACGATTGATCCAAGTACACAAGTTTTTTGCGGATTGATGACATCTACTA
>NZ_DAIUEH010000034.1:0-42056 GCF_036845245.1 Methylobacter sp. | reverse complement strand
TCCTATCCTATCCTATCCTATCCTATCCTATCCTATCCTATCCTATCCTATCCTATCCTACGCGAACGATGCGCTTCACCCTATTCAGCGCATCCTACGTCTCTCAACATAAATCAAACATCAAGAGGCGTACACTTCATCCCGCTCAAAACTATCCAATAACTTCCAACCCACCCATATAAGACCGCAATGCATCAGGAATATGTATCCGTCCTTCGGCATCCTGATAATTTTCCATGACCGCAATCAGGGTTCTACCTGCCGCCAGGCCTGAACCGTTCAGGGTATGTACCAGTTCAGGTTTGCCGGTTTCCGGGTTGCGCCAACGCGCTTGCAGCCGGCGCGCTTGGAAGTCTTTAAAGTTGCTGCATGACGATATTTCCCGATAAGTACCCTGCCCCGGCAGCCACACTTCCAGATCGTAGGTTTTGCTTGATGAAAAGCCGGTATCGCCTGCGCATAGCAACATCTTGCGGTAAGGCAGGTTGAGTTTTTTCAGCACGGCTTCGGCGTGTTTGGTTAGTTCTTCATGAGCCGCAGCTGAATCTTCAGGTTTTACGATTTGCACGATCTCGACTTTTTCGAATTGATGTTGGCGGATCATGCCTCTTACATCGCGGCCATATGCACCTGCCTCGCTACGGAAACAAGGGCTGTGGCAGACGAATTTAAGCGGCAGGTCTTTGGCATCGATAATCACATCCCTGACGATGTTGGTGACCGGCACTTCGGCGGTTGGAATCAGGTACAACGCAGGATCATCGCTGGCCTTGAACAGGTCGGCTTCAAATTTGGGCAACTGGCCGGTACCGCGCAAGCTGTCGGCATTGACCAGGAAAGGCACGTAAGTTTCGATATAGCCGTGTTCGGCAGTATGAGTGTCGAGCATCAACTGGATAATGGCTCGTTGCAATCGTGCAAGCGGCCCGTTTAATACCACAAACCTTGCGCTGGCGATTTTCGCGCCCAGCTCGAAATCCATACCGATCTTTGCGCCTAAATCGACATGGTCTTTGGGTTCAAAATTGAAAGTCGGAATGTCTCCCCAACGGCTGATTTCTAAGTTGTCGTCTTCACTCTTGCCGTTCGGTACGGACTCATCAAGCAGGTTGGGAATGCCTTCCATCAAGGCGGTCATTTTTGCCTGAATATCGGACAATTCGGCTTCCGCAGCTTTTAATTCATCACCCAAATGCTGAACCTGATCCAACAACGGCTGCACGTCTTCGCCTTTAGCCTTGGCGATACCGATGGCTTTTGAGCTACTGTTGCGTTCGTTTTGCAATTCCTGGGTTTTAACCTGAATATCTTTGCGCCGGGCTTCCAGCTCGGAATAATACTCAGGGTTAAAATCGAATGAACGCCTGTTTAGCTGTTCCTTAACAAAATCAAGTTCGGTTCTGAATAAGCGGGGATCTAACATGACTGCGTGATTACCTTATTAATTAAAAATATGTAGTTATTTGGCGCATCTACGCACCGTTTAAAAATGAAAAACACGAAGTTTACTTTTGCTTTTTACTTCGTGTCTTCGTGGTGAAATGCTTTTGTTAAACTGATACGCACGGAGAACGATAAATCTATATCTGCTTACCCACCAACAAACCCATCCAAATCACCAAAATACAAATCAGGCTATTGCCAACAAATGTACCCAACATTAAGTTCAAGTTGGTATCGAATGAATAACCGTGTTCCACCAAATACAGCAATAAATATAAGCCGGACAGGGTTAAAAAAACACCGACTAAAATCACCGTCAATACCACGCGATATTCCACGGACAGCGCCACTTTCTGCAACAAAATAGTCGCCAACATGCTGATCAAAAAAGCGAATATCGCATTAATCGTCATCAACGCATAAGGAATGATGCCGCCCGACCATTGAATGACGCCCTCCGAATAATAAAACAAGCCTCGGCCGCACAATAACCCAATCCAGATTGCAAATATACAGGCCGAAACGCTGGTAAAGATATTCAACGCTGCTTTGGTTAAATTGCCCTGCTCTATCAGATAAAAAGTTTCCAGCGAAAACGTGGAGAAAGTTGTAAATGCGCCGATAAAGCCAACCAAAATAGCCGCTCTGTATTCGAAGGTAATGGTGACGCGTTGCAATATCAACGATTCGGTCAATAAGCCGAGCATAAACGAACCGATAACATTGACGACTAAGGTGCCATAAGGAAAACCGCGGCCCAGCCACTGGTAAATGCCCGACGAAACCAGGAACCGAATCACTGCACCAAACGATCCGCCCAGCGCAACTGCAATAATCTGATTCATACGTTAAAACTTGATGAAGTGTTCGCGGTAATAACGCAGCTCTTCTATGGATTCGACAATATCGTCCAAGGCCTGATGCGACGACTTTTTCTTGAAGCCTTCTTTGACATCCGGCGCCCATCTGGCAGCAAGCTCTTTCAGCGTTGAAACATCGATATTACGATAATGAAAATACGCTTCCAGTTTAGGCATATAACGATACAAAAAGCGTCTGTCCTGACCAATGCTGTTTCCGCAAATCGGCGAAGCCTTCTCCGGCACCCAATGCTTTAAAAATTCTAGCGTTTGCCGTTCGGCCTCAGCATCGTCAATGGAGGACTCTTTAACGCGTTTAATTAAGCCGGATTGTCCATGATGTTGCTGATTCCACTCATCCATTGCCGCCAACGCGGCATCGGACTGATGTACGACCAGAACAGGGCCTTGGGCCAGAATATTCAAATTTTTGTCGGTAACAATCGTAGCAATCTCGATGATCAAATCGTTGTCCGGATCGAGCCCGGTCATTTCAAGGTCTATCCAGATAAGATGCGATGAATCCTGCGCCATTTGTTGATTCCATTGTATTGAAGGTGGCGGTTAGTGTAGCATTGGCTAATGTGTACGTCTAACTCTTAAACTTTGAAGAATCGCGCTTATGAACAGCTTTACCGTCATCTTTTTAATCGCACTAACCCTGTCTTTTTCAGTCCAGTTTTGGCTGGCTAAACGACATGCCGATCACGTTGCCAAACACCGTTCCGCCGTGCCTGAAGCTTTTAAAGAAACCGTTTCTCTGGAAGCCCACCAAAAAGCGGCCGACTACACGCTGGAAAAAAGCAGGCTGGGCAAAATAGACAGCATCATCAGTGTGGCGCTACTGTTAATATTGACCCTCGGCGGCGGCATTAATTGGGCATTCGAATTTTGGGCGGCCACTGTGCAATCCCCTTTGATAGCCGGCTTGGCCGCATTAGCCAGTGTTTTTCTGGTCATGACTTTGGTGGAGATTCCAACCAGCGTCTATCAAACCTTTGTAATTGAAGAAAAATACGGTTTCAACAAAAGCACCCCGCAGCAATTCATCAAAGATCAATTGCTGCAACTGGTTTTAGTCGCCGCTATCGGTATGCCGTTACTGGCTTTAATCTTGTGGGTTATGGATAGCATAGGTTCACTGTGGTGGTTATGGGCCTGGGGCATACTGATAAGCTTTTCGTTATTGATGAGCTGGCTTTACCCGACCGTGATTGCGCCGTTATTCAATAAATTTACCCCGATGGAAGAAGGTTCATTAAAAGAGCGGATTCAAGGCTTGCTTGCTCGTTGCGGCTTTAACAGCCAAGGCATATTTATTATGGACGGCTCCAAACGTTCAGGACACGGCAATGCCTATTTCACCGGCCTTGGCAACAACAAGCGCATCGTGTTTTTCGACACCTTGATCAATTCTCTCGATGATGAAGAACTGGAAGCAATTCTGGCTCATGAACTCGGGCATTTCAAGTGCAAACACACTATCAAGATGCTGGTCGCCAATGCCGTGATGACCCTGGTCAGTTTCGCGGTATTAGGCTGGCTGATCGATCAGCCATGGTTTTACAATGGACTGGGTGTAGAGCTCCCGTCATATACGACCTCCTTGTCTCATGCCGCCGCCTTATTACTGTTTATGTTGGTGTCATCGTCGTTTACCTTTTTTATCCAGCCCATCATCGCCTATGTGCAACGCAAATTTGAATTTGAAGCCGATAATTTTGCCTCAAGCAATGCCAAAGCCGAAAAACTGATCAGCGCGTTGGTCAAACTGTTTGAAGAAAACGCCAGCACTTTAACGCCGGACCCTTTATATTCGGCCTTCCATTACAGCCATCCGCCCGCGGCTATCCGTATCGCCAATTTAGAATCGCAAATACGCCCTGCGTGATGGCTAATTTAATTGAAGGACTCGTCATCTCCCATTTAGGCCAGGGCATTGCTGTTGAACATGACGATAAGATTGTGCTTTGCCAGACTCTGCGGCGGCTTGAAACCGTCGCAGTCGGCGATAGGGTTTTATGGACGCAATCCTCGCCAGATCAAGGACGCATAGAAGAAATCCTGCCCCGGCGTTCATTATTGATGCGCCCATCCAGAAACGGCAAAACGCGTCCGGTTGCCGCCAATATCGACACCGTTTTTGTCGTCTTTGCTGTCGAACCTTATTGCGATTTTTTATTGATAGACCAATATCTGGCTATTTGCGAAAACCGCAATATCGACGCGGCGTTAGTGCTGAATAAAACCGACCTGGCGCAATCGGCAGGTATTGAACAGGAACTGCTGGATTATACCAACCTGGGCTACACGCTGTACCGGGTCAGCGCTACAGCGGCATCAGGTTTGGATGAACTCAAGCAGGCTTTAAAAGATCAGGTCAGCATTTTAACCGGGCAATCCGGCGTCGGTAAGTCATCGTTAACCAATGTGATCATTCCCGACAAAGAGCTCAGGACCAATACCATCTCGGAAACCACTAAACACGGGCGACATACCACCACCGCAGCGACGTTGTACCATATGGCCCAAGGTGGTGATTTAATCGACAGCCCCGGCGTTGCGATTTTCGGGCTGGCAGGCCTATCCGAGCAGCAGCTGGCTTACGGCTACCGTGAATTTCAGCCGCTGATTGATCAATGCCAATTTAAGAATTGCCGTCATCTGGTTGATAAGGGTTGCGCAGTACGGGTAGCTGCGGAAAACGGCGATATTTCCATGACGCGGTATCAGCGATTTTTAAAGCTTAGGGAAAAAATGCCGACGGCATCTGTCTGACAAAAATCAACCAAAAGAATCACTTAAAGACAGAAAACTTGCTTTAAATAGTAAATTGCCTAATATTGAACGAGGAGGCTGTATCGTTCACTTACTCCAATGTCTCGACTATTAAGCTAAGCCGTTCGCGGCGCGCTTTTTAAACCACAAATCGCTTAATGACTTGTTCCGCTCAACTTTCGACATACCTCATGGAGAACGTAGCAAGTCTAAAGTTAATGGCGGTAACGCTCTAATCTGAGAGCAAAAAATATCACAGCAATATATCGATTGTAAAAAACAAGATGCTGATTTTGTTGGTTAACCCTTTTTAATCAAGGTCGAAATATGAATACATCATTACTCGCTGGACCTATTCTGCGGCGCGCAACACCAAATCGTGTTTGCGTGTGGTTTGCTACCGTAGAACTGATTAACTTAACGCTTCAAATTATTTCAAAAGATGGCAAAGTGCTTGGCGAAAGCACTCAAAATAATTATTGCCGATTGGGTCAAAATCTATTTGTATACTTGCTGCAGGCTCGCTGTAATGACCCCACACAAACCTATCCGGTGGACGCTTTTCTTTATTACCGGCTTATTGATGCGGTCACTGACACGCCTTTGGACTTATCGGCATTAACTTACGACAAATCAACGCCCTATCCTAAATTCTTTATTCCCGATGCATTACAACAGCTGTTACACGGCAGCTGTCGTAAACCGCATGGCGGTGAGAACAGTCCGGATGCACTCAGTTATGCCGATAGCTTGTTGGAATCCACGCATGATGATTTGACTAAACGTCCCGCCGTGTTGCTAATGACAGGCGATCAAATTTATGCGGATGACGTTCCAATTTCTGTATTGGCAATGCTGAAAGAAAAAGCGGCTGCACTGATAGGAAGGCCTGAATTACTGCCCTATGACAAAGACGCGAAAGGGCTCACAATCTATCAAGACTCACAAAACATCCCTTTACACGGACGGAAAAGTTTCCTCAAAGAGTATAAATCAGGCTTTACTTCCGACGAATCCGAAAATCACTTAATGAGCTTTGGCGAATTCGCCACCATGTATATTTACGTTTTCGGTAATACGCAAAATTGGCAACCTGCAGAAAAGTGGGCATTATTAGCCCAACAATTCATTGCAGACACTAAAGAATCCAAAAAAGCCGAACAGGCATTTATCAATCAACAAGCCGCCGTTGATAAGTTTCAGTCAACGCTGCCCAATGTGCGCAGGTTGTTGGCAAATATCCCAACTTACATGATATTCGACGACCATGATGTCACTGATGATTGGAATATCACCAATGACTGGTACGACGGAGTTCGTAGTTCAGCATTAGGGCGACGTATTGTTGCCAATGCGCTGGCTTCATATTGGGCGTTCCAAGGCTGGGGTAATGATCCTGATAATTTTGATAAAGACTTACAGCTAACAATCAGTCAATATTTGTTGGATGCCGCAAATAGCCCGGAAATCAACGAACGCTACGATCTACATACTTGGAAATATCGGGGTTGGGGATTTTCTGTGCCAACCAGTCCGCCTATTATCGCCGTTGATTCGCGTACACAGCGGATGCCGACTACGAATAGTTACCTACCTGTGTTATTGGATCGTTATGCTCGCGACTGGCTGCGTGTGGAATGGGCAAAACTAAAAACAGGACAAAATATTTCCGCCGATACTTGCCCTATTTTTATTACGACGACCCCCGTGCTGGGATTTTCCGTGTTAGAGCGAGTACAAAAAGCCGCTTACTGGCTTGTTGAAGTGCTAGAAGGCTTCCAGTATGTAAAATACTTTGAATGGTTCATCGGTAAAGAAGCTTATTTAACTAAAAAAATTATTGGCTTAGCCGATGTTGAAGCATGGTCTTCAAACAAGCCAAGCTTTCTAACACTAATGAATTGTTTAAGCGAAGACATGCAGATTAAGCAATGCGTGTTTCTTTCCGGTGATGTGCATTATTCCTTCAGTGCAATGGGCAGGTACATTTATGAACAAGGGACGGATGCATTGCTATCAATTAGCAAGTTCCTCCTTAAAAAACTGCCCCAATGACAAACAAGGTAAAGATATAGAAATCGCCAGTAAGTTTTGTCATGCCAGCACTCAACATACTAACAAACTTAAAGAGCTGTTTCCTTGGCTACCGATTGCTTCTTGGCAAAACTGGGTATACCTGATATTACCCACGGGCTCAGAAATACGAGTGCACCCTGAACCTAATATAGGTCTGGTGATGTTTGAGAACGGAAAGCCCACGCTACATACTTTGTTAAACCATGAGCAATTGGTGTATCCATTGCCTGACTGTACGACATTCACAATGCCCTAATCGATAAAAACCAACTGACAGCATTTCCTGCAACTTAAGTTTGAAAGTGTCGTTCTCATACTGGAACGTCACCGCCATTAAGTTAGCGAACAAACTATGGTAGGACTTGGAGTGCAAGACAAGCCTTGCACTCCGTTTCAGATTAACTTAATGAAAGCTATACGGGGACTTGGGAACGGAACGATTATCTGTGGCAAACAAAGTCATATCTCCTTACAATATGCGGTTAACTTTATTATTTTCGATAACCTTTTTAAGTACAGGCAAAGCCATTTCTGTGCGCCTGTATGAACAAACGATCTAATCATCAAACACGAGAATTATGGAACAACACAATCTTACCCTAGGCATTCCCGGCTTTAACTATCCCGATTTATATGATTCTGCGCGTCTGAAAGATTTGCTGGATGTGTTTGATGCTTCGGTTGAACGCCATGATTCGCAACTGCATAGTGAATTCAAGGCTTACCGCCAGAATCAGGGCGTAGGGTTGTCGGCAGAGGCGGTGTCCGACCTGCTGGTGCGCATGGGGCCTTATGTGGGCCAGTTCGTCGCCAAGCTTTTTGATGTTTCCGAACAGCATCAGGCCCAGGGCGTAAAAATCAAGGACGAGATTGACAGCATTTTTACCTATAAAAATGAAGTCGTCGATAAACTGGATTTCTTCTTTAAAGGCCAGAATACCGATGATTGGGCTATTCCGGCAATCCTGAATCGTTTTGACCTGCTGGTTGACGCCGGCTTCCCTGAAGCCAATCAGGATGACGACCCCGAACACCGCGTTGCACGAGTCGGCGCAACTATTGGCTTGTTGTATAGCCATTACAAACTAATCGCTAAAGGCAAAGACAGCAATTACGAAAATGCCGATTTAGTCGCAGAGGCATTGCGCGCCAAACTTTCCGCACACGCAGATGCGGCGACTGAATTTAACGACCTCATTAGCCTGCAAGATCCGGCCGAGTTTATCAATGGCGTGATGGACATCTTGCTGCGCTGGAGTTTTGTAGCCCAACAGGATAACGATGTGGTCGCAAACTGGCCGAGTTTCAAACTCCCGCAAAAACGCGACTTCGACCATCTGGTTGGGCATGAACTTGTCGATCGCGGCGAGTTTAAGGCCTGGATGGGCGAGCAGGAGCACCGTCGTCGCCGGGATGGCTTTAAACTGACCGACCCACGTTTCAATCAACGCCAGACATTATCCGAAGTCAATCATTGCATTTACTGTCATGAGCGCGATACCGATTCATGCTCTAAAGGTATGCGCAATAAAAAAACCAATACATTCAAAGTTGATCCGTTGGGCGTGACGACAATCGGTTGCCCGCTGGATGAAAAAATCTCGGAGATGAATCTGGTTAAACGTGGCGGCGATAATATTGGCGCCTTAGCGATTGTCATTATCGACAACCCGATGTGCCCCGGCACCGGCCATCGTATTTGCAACGAGTGCATGAAAGGTTGTATCTATCAAAAAACCGATCCGGTTGACATTCCGCAAATTGAAACCAATGTACTGACCGATGTGTTGTTCATGCCTTACGGCTTTGAAATATATAGCCTGCTGACCCGCTGGAACCCGCTGAACGTCAAGCGTCCGTATATGCTGCCTTACAACGGCAAAAATGCGCTGGTGGTCGGCTTGGGGCCCGCCGGTTACACGATGAGCCATTATTTATTGAATGAGGGCTTCGGCGTCGCCGGTATCGACGGCTTAAAACTGGAGCCGCTGCCTGTGGAACTGACCGGCGACGCTGAAACCCTGCCCGCCCCGATTGTAAACTTTCAAGACCTGTATGAAGACTTGGATAAGCGCATCCTGGCCGGTTTTGGCGGCGTGGCTGAATACGGCATTACCGTTCGTTGGGATAAGAACTTCCTGAAAGTCATTTACCTGACCTTGCAACGACGTCAAGCATTTCGTGCATACGGCGGCGTGCGTTTTGGCGGCACCATTACAATTGAAGACGCATGGAGCATGGGCTTCGACCATATCTGTATCGCTTCGGGCGCAGGCCAACCGACCATTATCGGCTTGAAAAACAACTTGATGCGTGGCATACGCAAAGCATCTGATTTTTTGATGGCATTGCAATTAACCGGAGCCGCAAAAGCTTCTTCGCTGGCGAATTTGCAGGTACGTTTGCCGGCCGGCGTTATCGGCGGCGGCTTGACCGCTATGGATACCGCAACCGAATTAATGGCTTATTATCCGGTACAGGTTGAAAAAGTCCTGCATCGTTATGAAACGCTGGTCAACGCATACGGCGAGCAAAGCGTTCGTAATCGTTACGACCAGGAAGAAACCATCATACTCGATGAATTCCTGACACACGGCAAAGCCATCGTCGCCGAACGCCAACGCGCCGAAGCCGCAGATGAACAACCCGATTTCCAACCGCTGGTCGAAGCATGGGGCGGCGTCACGCTGTTTTATCGCAAAGGCATTTACGATGCGCCCGCTTATCGCCAAAACCATGAAGAAATCGCTAAAGCGCTGGAAGAAGGCATCGCTTTGGCCGAAGGTATGAGCCCGCTCGGCGCACAAGCTGACGAATACGGGCATTTAAACGCGGTAGAATTTGAAAAACTGGTCTTGGAAGACGGACGCTGGAACAATTCAGGACAGACCATCAATGTGCCGTTGCGC
Source organism: Methylobacter sp. (assembly GCF_036845245.1). Classification (NCBI taxonomy): domain Bacteria; kingdom Pseudomonadati; phylum Pseudomonadota; class Gammaproteobacteria; order Methylococcales; family Methylococcaceae; genus Methylobacter; species Methylobacter sp. The sequence goes on along the minus strand of NZ_DAIUEH010000034.1, from coordinate 31,990 downwards.
AGTTTATACGTTGCGGCAGGCACATCGCCCAATACGATTTATCAAAGCGAATATCCCGATACTTTTGCGATGGATAAATGGTTCTTCCAACGTTATCAACCCGAATGGAACAACGACTCGGTAGAATTAGTACCGATGAACGATGAAACCATGCCCAAACTCGGCAAACCCGCCCCGCTGACGTCTTATCAAAAAGACGGCAAATTCATCAGCTTTTACGGCGACAACCATCCCGTATACGCCGGCAACGTGGTTAAAGCCATGGCCAGCGCCAAAAACGGCTACCCCTACGTGGTCAAACTGTTTGAACAGGAACTCGCCGGATTGAATTCTGCTCAGCAACCGGAACGCGATAATGCATTAAAAGCCTTGTTTGCCCGCTTGGACGATGCGTTTAAAGCGACTATCGTCGCTATTAACCGCTTGACGCCGACGATTATCGAAGTCGTGGTCAAAGCGCCGATGGCAGCGGAAAAATTTCATCCAGGACAATTTTACCGTGTACAAAACTATGAAGCTTTTGCACCTGTTGTTGAAGGCACAGTACTTGCGGCCGAAGGTTTGGCATTGACCGGCGCGGAAGTCGATAAGGAAAAAGGCACGATTTCCCTGATCGCACTGGAAATGGGTTCATCCTCGCGTCTGTGCGCTACCTGGAAAGTCGGCGATCCGTTGGTGATCATGGGCGTAACCGGTACGCCGACCGACATACCGACCGGCAAAACCGTATTGTTGCTCGGCGGCGGATTGGGTAATGCGGTACTGTTCTCTATCGGCAAAGCATTAAGAGCCGCAGGTAATAAGGTAATTTATTTTGCCGGTTACAAATACGCGCAAGACCGCTTTAAAGTCGAGGATGTCGAAGCCGCCGCAGACATCATCGTCTGGTCGGTCGATAAAGGCGAAGGCGTCACTGCGATCACCCCGACGCGTCCGCAGGACAAGACTTTTGTCGGCAATATCCTGGAATGCATGCTGGCTTACGCCCAAGGCGATTTAGGTGAACAACCCATTTCGTTGGCGGATGTTGACCATCTTATCGTAATCGGCTCTGATCGCATGATGGCAGCGGTAAAAAGCGCCCGCTTCGATGTGCTGAAACCTTATCTGAACAAAGCGCATCACGCGATCGGTTCGATCAACTCGCCGATGCAGTGCATGATGAAAGGCATTTGCGCGCAATGTTTATGTAAACATGTCGACGCAGAGACCGGCAAAGAATACTTCGTGTATTCCTGCTACGATCAGGATCAGGATTTGGACAAAGTTGATTTCCCGCATTTGAATGCCCGTCTACGGCAAAATACCGTGCAGGAAAAACTATCTAATCTTTGGCTGGATTATTTATTGGAAAAACAGCAGCGGAATTAAACACAATATCAATACGCTACAGAGCAAATATTGCGTTAATAGTTGCACAACAAAAATCTATAGGTATAATAGCTGGCTCGAAGTTGCATAGACTTCAGGCGCGTAGCTCAGTTGGTTAGAGCACCACCTTGACATGGTGGGGGTCGGTGGTTCGAGTCCACTCGTGCCTACCAAACATTTAAAGCACTGCACCGCAGTGCTTTTTTTATTGTAGACACTAAAATACAAATAAAAGATGCCGGTAATTACTCTTCCTGATGGTTCCAAGCGTGAGTATGACCAAGCCGTAACGGCGATGGACGTTGCGTCGTCTATCGGTTCGGGCTTAGCTAAAGCAACCCTGGCGGGCAAGGTTAACGGCAACCTGGTCGATGCCAGCGCATTAATCGATCAAGATGCAACTCTGCAACTGATTACCGCAAAGGATGAAGACGGCATCAGCGTTATTCGCCATTCAACCGCACATCTATTGGCCCAGGCCGTCAAACAGTTATTCCCCTCTGCGCAAGTGACCATCGGACCGGTTATCGAAAACGGCTTTTTTTACGATTTTTCTTATGAAAGACCTTTTACGCCGGAAGACCTGAGCGCAATTGAGAAAAAGATGGAGCAGCTGGCAGCTGAAGACTATCCGGTTCATCGCTCGGTGTTATCGCGCGATGAAGCCGTCAAGTTTTTCAGGGATCTGGGCGAAACCTATAAAGCCGAAATTATCGAGTCTATCCCGGCCAATGAAGATTTATCTTTGTATGAACAGGGTGGGTTTACCGACCTGTGCCGTGGCCCTCATGTGCCCAGCACCGGCAAATTAAAAGTCTTTAAGCTAATGAAGATTGCCGGAGCCTATTGGCGCGGCAATTCCGACAACGAAATGCTGCAACGCATTTACGGTACAGCATGGGGCGATAAAAAAGACTTGCAGGCTTACCTGCACCGCCTGGAAGAAGCGGAAAAGCGCGATCACCGGAAATTAGCAAAGACACTGGACTTATTTCATTCCCAGGAAGAAGCCCCTGGAATGGTGTTCTGGCATGAGAAAGGCTGGGTCATTTATCAGCAGGTCGAACAATATATCCGCGAGAAGTTACGAGTCAACGGTTACGGCGAGGTTAGAACACCACAGGTCGTAGATCGTTCTTTATGGGAAAGATCGGGGCACTGGGAAAAATTCGGTGACATGATTTTCACCACGCATTCCGAGAATCGTGATTACGCAATCAAGCCGATGAATTGCCCTTGCCATGTGCAAATTTATAATCAGGGCCTTAAAAGCTACCGTGATTTGCCTATTCGTTTAGCGGAATTCGGTTCCTGTCATCGCAATGAACCTTCCGGAACCTTGCATGGCTTAATGCGGGTCAGGAACTTTGTTCAGGATGATGCGCATATCTTCTGCACTGAAGGCCAGATCCAGGACGAAGTATCAACCTTTATCGACATGCTGTTCGATGTCTATAAAGATTTTGGCTTTGAAGAAGTTATCATTAAATTATCCACACGCCCTGAAAACCGGGTCGGTGACGATTCGGTCTGGGATAAAGCGGAAAACGCTCTGGAACTGGCGCTTAATACCAAAGGATTGAAATGGGACTTGCAACCGGGCGAAGGCGCCTTTTACGGACCTAAAATCGAATTCTCATTAAAAGACTGTATCGGACGCGTTTGGCAATGCGGCACGATTCAAGTGGATTTTTCGATGCCGGGCCGTCTCGATGCAACTTATATTGCTGAAGACGGATCACGGCAAGTACCGGTCATGCTACACAGAGCAATACTCGGCTCACTGGAGCGCTTTATCGGTATTTTGATTGAGCAACACGCCGGAACCTTCCCACTATGGCTTTCTCCGGTACAAGTAGTTGTACTTAATATTACCGACCGGCATGCGGAATATGCATCGCAAATTATGCTAGACCTTGAAAAACAAGGCATCCGGGTAAAAATTGACTTGAGAAATGAGAAGATCGGGTTTAAAATTCGCGAGCATTCTATGCAGCGCGTGCCGTATCTTGTCATTATCGGTGACAAAGAATTAGAACAACAAAGTATTACGGTACGTACGCAAAAAGGTGATGACTTAGGTAGCCTGTCGATCGATGAATTTACCGGACGGTTGAGACAAGAGATTACAGGCAGACAATAAATGATTTTGGAGGATTAGGATATCGCTGCTAAAAAAGATGAAACGCGCCTGAATGACTCAATCACTGCCAGACGAGTGAGAGTAACAGGTCCGGATGGTGAAGCGTTAGGTATTATCTCGTTAGATGAAGCCAAACAGATTGCATACGCTGCAGACTTAGATTTAGTAGAAATATCGCCAAATGCGGATCCTCCGGTTTGCAAGGTGATGAACTACGGAAAATACCAGTTTGAGCTAAATAAAAAACTGGCCGTCGCCAAAAAGAAGCAAAAACAGGTTCAAGTCAAGGAAATCAAATTCAGACCTGGAACCGATGAAGGCGATTATCAAGTTAAGCTCAGAAGTTTAACCAAATTCCTTAATGACGGCGATAAAACCAAAATAACCTTACGTTATCGTGGACGCGAAATGGCGCATCGGGAAATCGGTGTTGATCTGCTGAAACGGATAGAAACGGATTTGGAAGAAATAGCCATCGTCGAGCAGTTTCCTAAAATGGAAGGCCGTCAAATGGTTATGGTTATGGCGCCTAAAAAGAAAAAATAATAACAAAAACGCTTACAACCTTTTACAGCTGCTCAGGATGAGCTGCTAGGCATCATATAAATGATGCCGGTAATTCTTTAGGGCCATGCATTTTGCCTTGCTGGGTTACAACTCAGGGATTTATTTTAATTAATTGGAGCAAACAAATGCCAAAGATCAAAACTAACCGTGGAGCTGCCAAGCGTTTCAGACGCACAGGCAACGGCGGTTTTAAATGTGGCCAGTCCCACAAACGTCATATTCTGACTAAAAAATCGACTAAGAGAAAAAGACAGTTACGCTCACCGGCAACTATTCATCCATCAGATGTGCGCATGGCTGCACGTATGATGCCGTACAGTTAATTAGGAAGTAGATCATGCCTAGAGTTAAACGCGGCGTAACAGCCAGAGCAAGACATAAAAAAGTATTAAAGCAAGCGAAAGGTTATTACGGCGCACGAAGCCGGATTTATCGCGTTGCCAAACAAGCGGTTATCAAAGCGGGTCAGTATGCGTACCGTGACCGTAAACAGAAAAAACGTCAATTCCGTGCGTTGTGGATCGTTCGTATTAATGCGGCCGCACGTCTAAGCGGAATGTCATACAGTCGCTTCATCAATGGCTTAACTAAAGCCAATGTCAAGATAGACCGTAAGGTCCTGGCTGATATTGCAGTTCGCGACATTAACGCTTTTGCGGAAATTGCGAAAATTGCAAAAGAACACCAAAGTAAGCCTTAAGGAACGATCTGGATTTTAATTAACTTAGATCCTACCATTCCCCTCCCTCTTTCCGGGAGGGGAATTAAGGCTTTAGTTTTAGCCTTTCCCTTTAAAAAACATTCCCACCACCTACACACAGCGAGCTAAACCGTGTCCGCTACCCTAGAAGAAATTCTCGCGCAGGCATTACAGCAGCTTCGCGACGCACAAGACCTAAACCAACTCGATCTGGTTCGTGTTCATTATCTCGGCAAAAAGGGTTTATTTACCCTGCAGATGAAAGAATTGGGCGCGCTCGATCCTGAGCAAAGACGCGCCGCCGGACAAGTCATTAATCAGGCCAAAGATCAATTTCAAGAGCAACTGGAAGCCAAAAAAGATGTGCTGCAAAATGCCGCCTTAGAAGAAAGACTGGCCAGTGAAGGTATAGACGTCACCCAACCGGGAAGAGGTCAAGCTGTTGCGGGCTTGCATCCGGTTACAACCACATTGCGCCGAATTTCCAAGATTTTTGCCAGCGTCGGCTTTCAAGTTGTTGAAGGACCTGAAATCGAAGATGACTATCATAATTTCGAAGCGCTGAATATTCCAGCACATCACCCGGCTAGGGCGATGCATGACACATTTTATTTTGATGCGCACACCGTATTAAGAACCCATACCTCGCCGGTACAAATCAGGGTTATGGAATCGGAAAAGCCACCTCTGAAAGTGATTGCACCAGGCCGCGTATATCGTTGCGATTCGGACATTACCCATACGCCGATGTTTCATCAGGTAGAAGGTTTTCTGGTTGATACCGATGTCAGCTTTGCCGACTTAAAAGGCGTGGTTTATGAATTTTTGCGAGCTTTCTTTGAAAAAGACATTCAGGTACGCTTTAGGCCTTCCTATTTCCCGTTCACCGAGCCGTCGGCGGAAGTCGATATTGAATGCGTAATGTGCGGTGGCCAAGGCTGTCGCGTATGCAGCCATACCGGCTGGCTGGAAGTCATGGGCTGCGGCATGATACATCCCGAAGTCTTTAAGGCGGTTAATATCGACAGCGAGACCTATAGCGGCTTTGCCTTTGGCATGGGTGTAGAACGCTTGGCGATGTTGCGATACGGCATTAACGATTTGAGATTGTTCTTCGAGAACGATCTTAAGTTTTTGGAACAATTTAATTAAACAGGCGCCGCGCCTGCTCCCGGCAGGCTTGCGGCATACACCCCATCCCTGGAGATAATGTTTGAGTCATGCAAATTAGTGAAGCCTGGTTAAGAGAATATGTCAATCCGGCAATAAGCACCGAACAATTGGTCGAGCAATTGACCATGGCCGGCCTTGAGGTCGATTCGATAACGCCTGCGGCAGCAGTATTCAGCGGCGTGGTTGTCGGCGAAGTTCTTGCCATGGAACAACATCCCGATGCAGACCGCTTGAGAGTTTGCCAAGTCACGGTAGGCGAGGCGGAACCTTTACAAATTGTCTGCGGCGCCAGTAACGTCCGGGTCGGCTTGAGAATTCCAGCCGCATTGATCGGTGCAGTATTGCCGGGTGATTTTAAAATTAAAAAATCAAAACTTCGCGGTATAGAATCCTACGGCATGTTGTGTTCCGAAAAAGAGCTGGGCTTGGCCGCCGATGCCAACGGCTTAATGGAACTGGCTGCCGATGCTCCGGTAGGCGTTGATATACGCGAATACCTGTCGCTCAACGACAATATCATTGAAGTCGATTTAACCCCGAATAGAGCCGACTGCCTGAGCGTTGAAGGCATTGCGCGCGAAGTGGCGGTGCTGAACAAAATGGACTGGTCGGCCGTTCAGGTTGAGAAGTCCGCAATTAGTCATACTGACACCTTGACTGTGTCCGTGACAGCTACAGATGCTTGTCCGCGCTATTTGGGCCGATTGATTAAAGGCGTAAATTCTAAAGCCGAAACCCCGTTATGGATGCAGGAACGTCTGCGTCGCTCAGGCGTAAGAAACTTGAGTGCCGTGGTTGATGTTACCAATTATGTCCTGATCGAACTGGGCCAACCGCTGCACGCCTTCGATGCCGTAAAATTAACCGGCAACATTAATGTGCGCTATGCCCAAACCGATGAAAATGTCGCCCTGTTAAACGGCCAGACCATTAAATTGGATAATGAAACCCTGGTTATCGCCGATGATAAACAAGCGTTGGCATTGGCCGGCGTAATGGGCGGTAGCGAGTCCGCAGTTAGTAACGACACCCAAGATATTTTTCTGGAGTGCGCGTTTTTTACTCCGCAAAGCATCGCCGGTAAAGCACGGAATTACGGTTTGCATACCGACTCATCTCACCGTTTCGAGCGCGGCGTTGACCCGACTTTGCAGGAACGCGCGATAGAACGCGCCACCCAATTGATTATCGACATCGCAGGCGGCAGCGTCGGTACAATCACCGACGTGACAACGGTGGCCACCCTGCCGCACCGCTCTGCCGTATTACTCAGAAAACAGCGCCTGGAAAAAACCTTGGGTATTGCCTTGGCGGACGAACAAGTTATTGATATTTTTCAACGTCTCGGCATGGCGGTACAAGCACAACCGGATAGCTGGTCTGTGACGCCTCCGGGATGTCGTTTCGATATTGCTATTGAAGCCGATTTAATTGAAGAAATAGCCCGTATCGTCGGCTATAACAACCTGCCGAACAACAGCCTGTTAATGCGCTCGGAACTCGGCAAAGCCACCGAAGCGGTGCTGGATCTGGATCGCGCCAAAGACTTGCTGGTTGACAGAGGCTATCAGGAAGCGATTACCTATAGTTTTGTCGATGAAGAAATACAGCAAGCGATCGCCCCTAATGATGAAGTTGTCCGCTTAAAAAACCCGATTTCTGCCGATTTATCGGTAATGCGCTCTACCCTTTGGTGCGGATTATTGAAGGCCGCGCTGCACAATACTAACCGCCAGCAAAACAGAGTCCGTTTTTTTGAAACCGGCTTACGTTTTGTAAATAAAGACGGCAACACGCAACAACAGAAAATGCTGTCCGGCCTGGCCTTGGGTAGCGCCTATTCCGAGCAATGGGGTGTCGCAACTCGTAAAGTCGATTTTTTCGACGTTAAAGCCGATGTACAAGCGTTATTTTCATTGACCGGTTGCGATGCACAATTTGTCCCTGCTAAGCACCCCGCATTGCATCCCGGGCAAACGGCTGAAATCCTGTCGCAGCAAGGCGACAGCATCGGCTGGCTGGGCATGTTGCATCCAACATTGGAAAAACAGTTGGGTTTTGATACCCAAGTTTTCCTGTTTGAATTGGATCAAGACCTGTTGCTGAACAAACAAATCCCTAAATTCAAGCCGCTATCGAAATATCCATCAGTACGTCGCGACATCGCCTTGATTGTTAAGGAAGAAGTTGCCGTTAGTGAGATAATCAATTGCATTAAAGATTGTGCAGAACAGACTTTACAAGACATCGTGGTTTTTGATATTTATCGTGGAAAAGGCATCGAAGAAGGCAGTAAAAGCATTGCCTTAAGTTTAATAATACAAGATTTTTCACAAACCCTAACAGATTCTGAAATTGATGCTATATTTAGCGGACTGTTAGAAACATTGACCACAAAAATAAGTGCGAAGCTGAGGGATTAACAATGGCATTAACTAAAGCCGATTTTGCCGAAAGGCTGTTTGACGAGCTGGGCTTAAACAAGCGCGAAGCAAAAGATATGGTCGAAATGTTTTTTGAAGAAATTAAAGGCTCTCTTGAACATGGTGAGCAGGTAAAAATTTCCGGTTTTGGAAAATTCGAACTGCGAGACAAAAGCAGTCGCCCAGGCAGGAACCCAAAAACAGGCGAAGAGATCCCCATAACGGCCCGTCGCGTGGTAACATTCAGATCAGGTCAAAAACTAAAAGCCAGAGTGGAAGCTTATGCTGGAACCGAGTAATAATAATGAGCTGCCGGTCATACCGGCAAAACGATATTTCACCATAGGTGAAGTCAGCGAATTATGCGGCGTAAAACCTCATGTGCTGCGTTATTGGGAACAAGAGTTTACAGAACTTAGCCCGGTAAAACGGCGCGGCAATCGTCGTTATTATCAGCGCCATGACGTGCTAATGATCCGGCAGATAAGATCATTATTGTATGAACAAGGCTACACTATCGGCGGTGCCCGAGCTCACTTAAGTAGTGACGATGCCAAAGAAGACTCAACCCGCACCAAGCAGCTGATTCATCAAATGGTTAGCGAACTGGAAGAAATTCTGGAGCTGCTAAAGTAGATTTTTTCATTCAATGCGACTAAATGTAGTACAATTTGTCGCATTGAATTATTGGGTTGTGTTCACAATCCTTTCCGCTTTAAATTCTTTATTTCAAACTGTCGGGGCGTAGCGCAGCTTGGTAGCGCACTTGTCTGGGGGACAAGGGGTCGCAGGTTCAAATCCTGTCGTCCCGACCAATTGAAACAAAGAATAATACAATCACCCGACTGGGCATATTGACAGTTTCTCGAGATCCAGCAAGCCGCCCTGAATAGAGCAATGCCGAATCGGTAGCTTTGTAATTTCGATTACCTCTAAATGATTTTCGAATGTTGCAGCTCAATTGTCTTAAAAATATCAGTAAACATTTCTTTAGTCAGCCGTTTGGTCTGTACGTTGTATCGGCTGCTATGATAAGAATCAACCAGCGTACGGCCATCTGGCAAGGCATGCTGGACATTATGGGCAAATTTCGCGCTACTCTGTTTCAATCCGTAGGCTTTTAATACCGCCTGATGGGCAACCAGACCTAAAGCCAATATGACCGATTGCTCCGGCAAGGTTTTTAACTCGGCAGCCAAATAATTATTACATTGGTTAATTTCGGCATTGGTCGGTTTGTTTTGCGGCGGCAGGCATTTAACAGCATTGGTAATACGACAGTTTTTAAGCATCAAACCGTCCGTCAATGACTCGGATTTTACTTGATTGCTATAGCCGAACTCGTAAAGCGCCTCATAAAGCAACAATCCCGCATAATCTCCGGTAAACGGCCTGCCTGTGGCATTCGCTCCATGCATACCGGGGGCCAATCCAACTATCAGTAATTGGGCGGAGCTGTCGCCAAAAGGCGCAACCGGGCGCGCATGATAATCTGGATGCTTTTGCTTAACTTCACAAAGGAAGTCATCCAGTCGTTTACATTGCCTGCAATCCTGGTCGAATATTTGTTTTGGATACATGTCTTGTTAAGGTTGGTTTCTGTATCAGAGCTCTATCCCTGTGCCTTGGATCCCGGCAATTCCAGCCGGGATGACGAATTGTTTTGATGGCTATGCATCAAAGTGACGAAAAATCACCTACCCTATTACAATCAGAAGCCAGCAATTGTAATTTCTCAAGTCTAGGCAATTTTTTTATGACGATCTCCCGTTTACTGGCAGAGCTGCGGTCATGCCCGGTCTCGACATAAACCAGTTGCTTTGGTTGCCTGCCGCGAAAATATTTAGCGCCCTGTTTGTCCCCATGCTGATTAAAGCGTCTCGCAACATCAATGGTGATGCCGGTATAAAGCGAGTCATCGGTACAAAGGATGATGTAAACCTGCCAATTCACAGTGTTATACGACCGTTCCGAAAACGGAACCAACAGCTGCCGTCAGCCCCATAGCCAGTGCGCCCCAAAAAGCGACACGGAAAGCGCCTTTAATGATGCCTGATCCGCCGGTATAAGCCGCTAAAATGCCCAGCAATGTTAAAAACAACAACGATGCCGATGACACCAACACGATTAAGTCGGTTTCCGGGGCAAAAAGAACTATCAATAAAGGCAACACCGCGCCGACGGCAAAAGTGACCGCCGACGTCAACGCAGCCTGTATGGGCTTTGCGGTGTTCGTTTCAGATATGCCCAGTTCGTCGCGGGCATGCGCGCCTAACGCATCATGATCCATCAATTGCTGTGCGACCTGATCGGCAAGCAAAGGATCGAGTCCACGCGACACATAGATAAATGCCAGCTCTTTTTTCTCGTAATGTTCATCATCAGCCAGCTCTTTACGCTCACGCTTTAAATCGGCCTGCTCGGTATCGGCTTGCGAACTGACCGATACGTATTCGCCCGCCGCCATCGACATCGCTCCGGCAACCAAGCCGGCAACACCGGCCAAGACTATATCGTTATGCGCAGCATGGGAGGCGGCAATACCCACGATTAAACTGGCCGTGGATACGATGCCGTCGTTCGCACCAAGCACGGCCGCACGTAGCCAGCCGATGCGATGAGTCCGGTGTATTTCATGATGATGAGGTAACATTGAGTCTCCTTTTTTAAAAATCCGAAAGCGTTTTCGGCGGAATAGCCGCCCTCAAGGCATTCAATACCGCGAGCACATCGATAATTTCCTGAGTAATGGCTCCGGCTACCGGAGTCAAATAACCCAGTCCTGCAACAGCCATACCTATCAAACTCAGCACCATGCCACCCACAGCGCTTTGCAGGGCAATTTTACGCATCCGTTGTCCGATATGAAACAACTCATCAACTTTTAACAACGAACTGTCCATGATCACTGCATCCGCCGATTCGCCGGTAATGTCGCTATTTTGACCGAAGGCTATGCCGATCGTCGCGGCCGTCAAAGCCGGTGCGTCATTGATGCCGTCGCCCAGAAACACGGTTTTTGCCTTTTTGGTTTCAGCACATACCAACTCCAGTTTCTGCTCAGGACTTTGGCTGAAATAAACATGTTCGATGCCGACCTGGTCAGCCAGAAAGCGTACTTCCGATTCCCTGTCGCCGGATACCAGCATCACCTTGTCGAATAAATGATTGGGTTTCAAGTGGTTGATGAATGATGAACTATCGGTGCGTACCTCATCGCGAAATTGCAGGGTCGCGGCGTAAGCATCGTCGATCAATACCACGCATTCCAGACCGCCTATCACGGGCGGCAATATCCCGGCGACATCCGGGTGTCGCTCGACAATTTCTTTACGGCTAATAATCTGGATTTTTTTTCCGGCCACATTGCCTTTAAGTCCCTCTCCCGGCAACTCGGTGATATTGGTCACATTCAATAAAGATAATGCCGATTTTTCCGCCGCGTGAATGATGGCGCGAGATAACGGATGTTTGGAATAGCGCTCCACACTGGCAATTAGCATTAACAGGTCCTGCTCGTTATGCCCCTCGCCTGCAATCAGCGCCGTCAGCGACGGACGTCCATAGGTCAGAGTGCCTGTTTTATCGAAAATCGCCGTGCGACAGGTACCGATGGTTTCCAGAATGGCCGGATTCTTAATGATGATTTCCCGCCGCGCGGCCAGCGAAATCGAACTGATGATGGTGACCGGTATGCCGATCAGCAACGGGCAAGGCGTAGCGATAACCAGCACGGCCAGAAAACGAACCACATCGCCGCTGATTGCCCAGGCAATCAACGCAATGACAACGGCCAGCGGTGTGTACAGTGCGCCCAGTTGATCGCCCAGCCGCCTGATGTTTGGGCGATATTGCGCTGAAGACTTCATCACCTCCATGATTTTGGCATAGCGGGAGTCGACAGCCAGCTTGTCCGCTCGAATTGTTAACGCCGAATCGCCGTTAATCGCCCCGGAAAGCACCTGGGAACCGCTGACTTTCGACATCATATACGGTTCGCCGGTCAAATAAGATTCATCCATGGTGCCGGAGCCTTCGAGCACCGTGCCGTCAACAGGACAAATTTCATGCGGTAATATCGATAAAGTATCGCCGATATTAACCTGTTCCGTAGTAATGTCGGTGAGTTGATCGCCTGATAGTCTATGTGCGACCGACGGCATCCGTTTGGCCAACGCCTCAAGCACCGAAGAGGCTTTGCGCACTGCATAGGATTCCAGCACCACGCCGCCGGACAACATCAGCACCACCAGACTGCCGGCCAAGTATTCGTCCAGCAAGACCGCCGTCACTATCGAAATGCCTGCCAGCAGGTCCGCCCCCCAATCGCCCTGCCCCAGTTTCACGCCGAGCTGGTAAACCAGCGGAATGCCGCCCACCGCCAGCACCGCAAGCAGGGGTACAGACACCAGTTCGATAGCGAAAACGAACCGCCCCTGATAGAGCTCGGCATCTGCCGAGCTTAAAGCCGCATTCAACGATAGCCTGTAGACCTGATGCCCAATATCAAGCCCATAGCGCAGCACCAAATAACTGCCGATGCCGAGCAGGCTCAAAACGGCAATGATATTTTCGGACGTTGCGCGGGGAATCGTTGCTTGCTTGTCGGTCATCGTTTCAGCCTTGCAAAGTAGTGACATTCAATAGGTGTAAGGCGCGCACCGCACGCCCTACGCTGGATTTTCGCTATCGATAAAAAAGCACTCCACCGCAAATTGCTGTTGGGTTCTTTCCATTAAAGCCCGTATGCCGAACTGCTCGGTCGCATTATGGCCGCCGGCAAACATGTGTATCCCGGCCTCTTGGCTTTCATGCCAATCGTGTTCACTGATTTCGCCGGTAATATAGGCGTCCAGATGTTCTTTTTCGGCCAAGCGCCATTCGCTGTTAGCGCCACCGGTAATGATGCCGACCGACCTGATTAATGCGTTGCTATCGGGCGTTGCCAGAATGACATTATGCTTGAGCACAGCTTCCAGTTGTCGTTGCAGCGCGATGGCGGTCAGCGGCTGTTCGAGCACGCCTTTAATGCCGGTCGCCGAACCTTTGTAATCGCCGAAGGGTTGTTGCTGGTTGCAATCTATCAGCTGCCCTAAGACCGCTGCATTGCCTATGTCCGGGTGCCCATCCAGCGGCAGATGATAACCGAACAGATTGATGCCGCTTGTTATCAGAGGAAAAACTCGCCGGGCGAATGTGCCGGTTAATGGTTTTGCGCCATGAAATGTCCAAAACAGGCCATGATGAACGACCAATGCATGAGCCTTGTTTTCGACAGCCTGACTTATGGAATCGCGGGTTGCGGACACCGCAAAAGCGATACGTTCAATGTGCTCGACTCCTTCTATTTGCAAGCCGTTAGGGCAATAATCGGCGTAGGTTTCGGGACGAAGCAGGGCTTGGTAATAATCGCTGAGCTGGTCACGGGTAATCATAGTGTTGCCGCCTCAAATTGTCGCCAGATGGTTTTAAAGGTTTCGGTCAGGCATTGATCATCCTCCGCGATGCGCCCGGTTATTTCAGCGACGCTGAACCAACCGCCTTCGTCAATTTCGTCAGGCGACAGATTGAACGGGCCGTTATGAATGCAACGGTAGACTTGGGTAAATTCCATGCCGGTAGCGGCCGTAGCCGGTAATTTAAATAGCGGCTCCAGAATATGTGCTGCGCTAATGCCCAGCTCTTCTTCTATCTCCCTGACGGCGCTCACGTCATAGTCCTCACCGGCATCAACATGACCGGCCGCCGAAGTGTCCCAAAGGCCGCCGTTGAGATCTTTTTTCATCGAGCGTTTTTGCAGGAACAACTGCCCTTGCTCATTAAAAACCAGAATATGTACGGCACGGTGCCTAAGACCTGCCGCATGGATAATATGGCGCGCGCAGGTATCGATAACGCGGTCGTTTTCATCAACGACGGAGAGTAATTCGTTATTCATTATTAGGATTAAAGAATTTTATTCATCGCGGAGAGACATGAAGAGCTAACCCAAACTTCGTGTCTTCATGGTGAATATTAGAAATTACGCAAAAATGAATTCTAGACTTTTACAAAATCTAAGCAAGCATAGTCGCATAACGTTGGAGATAGATGGTAGCAGTGTAGGATGGGTAGAGCAACGCGAAAACTATCGCATCGAGTTCGCATGATGGGTTTCGGCCAGCGCCTCTACCCATCGTACGAAATAAAGCGAAGCTCACGTCCTGAGACGTGAGCTTGTTTGAACAGTGATTAACCGGCTCTGCCTACTGCAGTTGCGGCAGGCACTTCAATTAACCGGCCTGATTTACAGTCGTAGATATAACCGTAAACAGGAATGTCTGAAGGAACCAGCGGGTGATTCTTAATACGGGTTACATCTTCCAAAACACTTTCTTCCTGATCTTTAATGGTCAGCCAATCAATGTATTTGCCTTCAGCGGAACCTGGGCCTTCACAGCAATCATGCCAACCGTCGGCATCGACGGAAGCAGTTTTCAAGCTGCTGCTCAACAGACCGCGCATGATCTCGTCATTAAATGTTTCCATGCCGCAATCGGTATGATGAATGACAAACCATTCGCGGGTTCCCAATAACTTGTAGGAAATAACTAAAGAACGGATAGCATCGTCACTGGCGCGGCCGCCTGCATTACGAATAACGTGGGCGTCACCTTCTGATAAACCGGCATATTTGGCAGGATCCAATCGGGCATCCATACAGGTCAAAATGGCAAAATGTCTTCCAGGAGGCATAGGCAATTCGCCTTTGTCACCGAAATCATTCACGTAATCCTTGTTTGCTGCTAAAACTTCATTAAGAATTTTGCTCATAAATACCTCTTATTATTTTTTGTTGGTCCATAAAAAAACCGCTTGTTCCTGGTCACTAAGGGGAAATGACGAAGACCAAGCGGTAATTAAATTACTATCTCCACTTGAAAGTCTACTCCAATAAATCAAGGTTTCAAATAGCGATATAGGTTATACAATATAAACTTAAAGTTTATAAAAGATTAAAAATGGCTAAATTAAATAACACCCAAGTATTTTGCCGGATTGTTGAATTAGGCACTTTTGCAGCGGTCGCCCGCGAAATGAATCTCTCGGCGATGATGATCAGCAAATATATGGCTCAGTTGGAAGAATCTTTAGGCGTTGCTTTATTAAATCGGACAACCCGGCAGCTCAGCATGACGGAAGCCGGAAGAATATACTATCATCGCAGCAAACAACTGCTGGATGATTTTGCGGAACTGGAGGAATATACCTCGCAGCTGGGTTTACAGGTAAAAGGTACTTTAAAAATCAGCGCGCCGATCGATTTTGGCGGACTTTATATGGTGCCGGCTATTGATGCCTATCAGCGCGAATATCCCGATGTTAAGATTTTGATGACCTTGCACAACAGCCAGGTTAATTTGAGCGAGGGCAGTTTCGATTTATCGATTCTGGTGACGGATACGCTTGATTTAGGCGTGGTTGCCAGAAAAATTGCCCAAACCCGGTTATGCACTTATGCATCTCCCCGCTATATCGCCGAATACGGTGAACCGCAAACTATTGCAGCATTAAGCTCACATCGCTGTTTGCATTATATGGACACCCCGCATAAAGATTATTGGTTGTTTAATGACCGTGGCGAGGATATTAAAATCAAGGCGAACTGGCACTTTGCCTCAAACAATGGCAGGGCTCTATGCCAGGCGGCCGCTTTGGGCATGGGCATAACCCAAGCTCCTGAATTATCGGTGATGAATTATTTGGATCAAGGTAAGCTAATAGAAATTTTGCCGGCTTTTCGTATCCCATCGCTGAAAATTTACGCCACTTACTTACAAAGACGCTTTCTACCCGCCAAGTTGGCGACGTTTGTAGAGTTTTTAATTAAGTACTTTGCAGAGGACAATAGGCTCATAAACGCTCACTCCATAACCTGAAATTCATCTAAAAACACATCATATGGCACGACGAAATAAACACAGTTTGGACGAGATAAGGGAAATGGTGTTGGCTGCCGCGGAAACCATCATTATCAATGAAGGCTATTCGGCGTTAACCGCGCGCAGGATTGCGATGGACATTGGTTATACAGTCGGCAGCATTTATATGGTATTTGCCAACATGGCCGATTTGGTCATGCATATCAATGCCGGCACTGTAGATGACCTTAGCGAACAGATGCAACAGGTGCCTAATTGCCTTCCTGAACAATACATTGCAGAACAGGCCAAGACTTATGTGGACTTTGCAGCCCGAAACTTTAACAGATGGAGTCTGATTTTTGTTCGAGATACCGAAATACCTGAATGGTATCAGCAAAAAATCAAGCAGCTTTTTAGCGGGCTAGAGGCGCAGCTTGCACAACTTGCACCGATTTGTTCAGTGCAACAACGCAAACAGGCGGCGCAGGCACTTTGGTGCGGCGTTCATGGAATTTGTACCTTGTCCCTGACCCGCGAGCTGGATGCAACTGATATTCAAGAGACTGAAGACGCTGTCGCCCTGCTGGTGAAAAGCTTTATCGGTGGCTGGGTGAGTTCATTACTTCCTGAAAATCAAAAATAATAAATCGGTATTATCCGCTATGCTTAGAAAATAAGTTTATGATCACGTCATTCTTTAAACAGCCGTGATTTTCAGTCAAGGAAGTATGTCGTAAGATTTATCCTACGAATAGTTTCTTTGCTCTATAATCATCGATTTTTTGGGTTATTAAAGTGCTTGAAAGTCTATTTGTAACCATCATAATTGTGGAAGACGATCCTGGCCATTCGAAACTAATTGAAAAGAATTTACGGCGAGGCGGCCTCGAAAACCCTATCAAGGCCTTTGAAAACGGCCAGCTAGCCCTGGACTATCTTAAGGGTCAGAGTAATTTTCAGGACCATCCTATAAATCAATCGACGCTACTGCTGCTGGACATCAACATGCCGGTCATGAACGGCGTGGAATTATTACATATTCTTAAACAGGACAATAAGTTACGCGAAGTCCCTGTCATCATTTTAACATCCACCGACGATCAGCGTGAAATAGACGAATGTTACAGTCTTGGATGCAACCTCTATATCCCCAAACCTGTCGAGTTTAATCGTTTTTCCGAAGTGGTGCGCCAATTAGGACTGATGATAGGGCTTATTGCCGTCCCTTCCATTAAATAACATCCTTTTTCTGTTTTTTCAATATGTCCACTATGCCTTCTACCAAAATTTTATATATAGAAGATGATTTAGGTCTTGCAGAGTTGGTGCGCCTGAAACTCAAGCGCGAAGGCTATGATGTTGTACACGCATCAATTGGTCACCAAGCTATGATGCTGCTACACGAGCAGAATTTTGATGCGGTGCTGATCGACTTTTATCTGCCGGATATGAATGGCCTGGAGGTATTGACTGCTATTCATTCGTTCAAACCCAAGGCGACCTGCATCATGATTTCAGGCGTCGATGACATGCAGTTGATGGTCAATGCGATCAAGCAAGGCGCGGAAGATTTTGTCCTCAAAGACTCCGGGGGCGCTTATTTAGAATTACTGCCTACGACGCTGGGCAAGGTGTTGCTCAAGCAACGCTTAATCGCAGAAAAAGAAGCGGCTGAACGGGAGAAAAACAAAAACGAGGCATTTTATCGCTCATTAATTGAGCATACAAATGTTGTCGCGTGGGAATACCTGCCTAGTGCCGGGCGATTCAGCTATGTTTCAACGCAAGCGGAAAAACTGACCGGACATAGTTTGAAAGAATGGACTTCAGAAGGTTTTTGGCAAGCCAGTTTACATCCTGATGATTATTCCAAGATCACCGCATTTTGTGCTTCTGAAACGCATACTCAGGAAGAACGAGGGCTTGAATTTCAGCTGTTAAAAAAAGACGGCAGCCCGCTTTGGCTTAGACAGATTATTTCAGTTGTAGAGATGGATTCTGAGCAGTCTTATGTCGTGCGCGGATTTTTGATCGACATTACCGAATCAAAACACGCTATGGAAAAACAGCGTCTGGCGGAACTGGTATTCGATACTATCAATGAAGGAATTATGATTACCGATGCCGATAATTGCATCGAAGTCGTGAATCCGGCATTTATAAAAATTACAGGGTACAGCTTCGATGACGTTAAAGGGCAAAATCCACGGATACTCAGCTCCGGACTTCAGGATGGCCATTTTTATACGACATTATGGCAATCTTTAAATAATCATGGACATTGGGAAGGCGAGCTTTGGAACCGGCATAAAAACGGAGCGATGTACGCGGAATCGGCATCGATTTCCTATGTTTACGACGAAGTCGGCAAAGTTAAACGGCACATAGCCATTTTTGGCGACGTGACCGAAAAAAAGCAAGCGGAAGAGAAAATATATTACCAAGCCAATTACGACCCGCTAACAGACTTGCCCAATCGCCAGCTGTTTCAAGACCGATTACATTTAGCGGTAGCGTCGGCCAAGCGCAACAACACAAAACTGGCGTTATTGTTTATAGACCTTGATCGTTTTAAGGAAGTTAATGACAGCGCCGGGCATGAGGCCGGCGACAGATTGCTTATGCAAGTGGCAAAGCGGCTGAATGAATGCGTCCGCGAAAGCGATACACTGGCCCGTTTAGGTGGCGACGAGTTTACCGTTATTCTTAATAATTTAAGTAATAACTATGACATAGAGCACATTGCCAAATCCATGCTGGATTTATTGGAAAAACCGTTTTCTTTGGCTGCCGGTGTTGATGCCGCTATTTCTGCCAGTATCGGTATTGCAATGTTTCCTTCGGACGGCGAGGACGATGCAACACTGATCAGATATGCCGACGCCGCCATGTACCGGGTTAAGGAAACCGGCAGAAACGGCTTTGAGTTTTTTACCGCTGAAATGAATCGAGAAGCCGGCAAACATCAAAAGTTTAAAATCGCCTTTAAGGACAGCTTGCAAAAAGGCGAGTTTAAAGTGTTCTTTCAGCCGATTTGGCGGATGAATGACGGGCACATCACAGCAGTAGAGGCTTTGGTGCGCTGGTTGCATCCTGAATGGGGCATGGTCATGCCGGACGACTTTATTCCCGTTGCCGAAGAAAGCGGCTTTATACACGATCTGAGTTTGTTTGTTGTCAACGAGGCCGTCAAACAAATTAAAGCTTGGGATGATGCTGAGTTGAACAAGATCTCGGTAGCCATCAATCTGTCGCCAACCCAGTTTCGTCAATTGGATTCTTGGCTAGCTAAAATGTATGAGGTTTTAACCGGCTATGATATTGAACCGCACAGAATCAAGCTTGAAATTACCGAGACAGCCCTGATGGGCGACACCCTTAAACTGATGGACATATTAAGCCATGCACAGGCATCAGGCATCGAAATTTCTCTGGATGATTTTGGAACCGGCTTTTCTTCGCTATCCCGGATAACCGGCATGCCGCTTAATTTTATTAAAATTGATCGGAGTTTCGTCAGCCAAATAGGTCAACAAGGGCGGTGTAATGTGATTGAAGCCATTATTTCGATGGCCCATAGCATGAATTGCCGAATTATTGCCGAAGGCATAGAAACTGCGGAACAGCTGGAATACCTGAAACGTCTGGGCTGCGACTTTGGGCAGGGTTTTTTGTGTAGTCAACCTATCCCGGCAGAAGATCTTTTAATACTTCTACAAAAAGACTTTTTGTTTAATTAACTGATGTTACGCAGTTATTCGAATTTAGACTGCATTAACATTGTTTATTGTTAAACGTGTCGCTAGCGCGACGGTTATTTGAATCGGGTTTGTCGCACCCGAAGGCGAGTTACTTTCTTTTGCTCCGCCAAAAGAAAGTAACCAAAGAAAAGGCGGCCCGGTTGCCGCTTGCTTCCTGCGCTCCTCGCTTTTATCGAGGGTCAGCAGAAGGGGCTCCTGCCCCTCTGCTGACGTGCGGCATCCCTGCCGCACCCCTCACGGGCTGGTCTCGATAAAAGCTCCGGTGCTCGGCGCGGCAAACGGGAGAATTACCGTCCGTGCGTAACATCAGTAATTAACTGATATTACGCACAGTGCTCGAACATCAGAAAAAATAGACGCACAAAAGTACTGCATCAGTTGAGTCTCTTTATTCCGGGCAATCGCATTAAAGCGCTTTCTGCGTGCATGAAACAGGTATAGAGCTGCCTCACGAAGACAGTTTTTCGCTGGTTTTAGAGAACAGTGCTTAGCGTCGGTTATTAATATTTTTACAAGACAGTGCGATGAGAAACATAAAAAACACCCTGATTTTAACTGTCATCTCTGCGGGCTTTGGCATAGCGACAGCTCAAGCAGCTCCCGATGCGGAAGTGGCTGACCTTAGCTTGGAAGAACTGATGGATGTAAAAATTTATTCAGCCGCTAAAAAAGAGCAGGCAATGTCGGATACTGCGGCAGCGGCTTTCGTTATTTCCCAGGAAGACATTCGCCGATCAGGGGCAACCAGCATTCCTGACGCGTTGCGGATGGCGCCGGGTGTGCAGGTGGCGCAAATAAATGCTCATGACTGGGCTATTTCCATACGCGGTTTTAATGACCGGTTTTCTAACAAACTGTTGGTGCTGATTGATGGCCGTACGGTCTATTCGCCATTATTCTCCGGAACCTATTGGAGTGCGCAGGATGTCGTTTTAGAGGACATAGATCGCATCGAAGTTATTCGCGGCCCCGGCGGTACGGTATGGGGCGCTAATGCGGTTAACGGTGTAATCAATATCCGCACTAAACACAGTAAAAATACCCAAGGCGGATTGGTCTCAGCACAAGGCGGTAATTACCAGAATGGCGGATCAGTCCGTTATGGCGGCGAGTTGGGAAAAGAAGGCACATACCGGGTTTATGCCAAAGGTAAACAAAACAGCGATTATCTTAACCGCCAAAACCAGAACGCGCATGATCAATGGAGTGCAGGACAAGGCGGCTTCCGCGCCGATTATGCGCTTACCGGAAAAGATGAGTTATTGTTTAGCGGCGATATTCAAGAAATGGAAGGCGATGAAACTATCGGTTTGAGAACCCCTGTTGACAGCTCAATGTCACAAAGAAACGCCAATGCGACTGCGAAACTAACCCATAAAACCGAAAATGGCGAGTGGTATCTGCAAAGTTTTTATTTAACTGATGAACGCCGCGGCTATTCTCTAAACCAGCTCATCGATACTTTTGATGTCGAGTTTCAGCATAATTTTCAAGCCGGACAGCGCAATGCCGTTACCTGGGGCCTGGATTATCGATTGGTCTCCGATGAGCTGACCGACTTCAATGGCGTATCGTTTACGCCTGCCAGCCGGGCGACCCAGTTATTTAGCGCCTTATTACAGGATCAATTCAGTATTACCGATGATCTGAGACTTACCGTAGGCAGTAAGGTAGAGCATAACGATTATTCCGGTTTTGAATATCAGCCCAATGCCCGCTTATTATGGAAGCTCAATGAAAATCACAGTACCTGGACCAGCGCGTCGCGCGCCGTGCGTACGCCTACACGCGGTTTCCAGGACATCAGGATCGACTTATACAGAATCCCGGCAATTCCTCCTTTTTTACCCAATGCAACAGCAGGAGCTATCGTCGGCGATACGGGCTTTAAATCGGAAGAAGTGATTGCATTCGAATGGGGATATCGGGGACAAATGTCTCAAAATCTCTCCTTTGATGTTGCAACTTTTTACAATACCTATAACAACTTGCTTTCTTCATACCCTAAAGTCGTTCAATCTCCGGGCTTGACGCAAAACCTGTCTGTCATGGTGAACGGCTTGGAGGCTGAATCTTATGGCGCCGAATTGTACGCAAACTGGAAAGTGACCGATAGTTGGCGATTGCAGCCCGGCTATACCTGGCTGACCGTCGATACGCGTACCAAAAGCAGTAATATCGATACCGGACTGGCATTAAAAAATGAAGGCAGCAGTCCTCAAAATCAGTATTCAATACGCTCACAACTGAGCCTGCCGCACAATATTGAGTTCGATACCAGCGTGTACTATGTGGATAACCTTAGAGATACAAGCACCTTCCAAAACCCAATGATCAAAGTGCCTAATTACACCCGCCTGGATTTGAGGCTGGGCTGGAGGCCGATCAAGGCCTTGGAGTTAAGTGTGGCCGGGCAGAACCTGCTGGATGGCAGACATCCTGAGTTCATAGCTGACGATATTGTGGCCAGCCAAATACCGCGTAGTGTTTACGGCAAAGCGGTTGTGACCTGGTAAGACAAATAAAGTCACTCATTTTATGATATTTAGATTCGCTCTGGCGCTGCTTATGCTATCGGCTGTGATAGCCGGTAGCGCGAGCGCTGATGACAAGGAAATTCACGAAGACGAGGTTAAGGCCGCGTTCGTGTATAACTTTGCCAAATTTGTAGAATGGCCGGCAGACAAAATCAGTGAATCTATCAATCTGTGTATTTTGGGCGAATCTCCGTTAGG
Source organism: Methylobacter sp. (assembly GCF_036845245.1). Lineage (NCBI taxonomy): Bacteria > Pseudomonadati > Pseudomonadota > Gammaproteobacteria > Methylococcales > Methylococcaceae > Methylobacter > Methylobacter sp. The sequence continues at coordinate 9,213 of NZ_DAIUEH010000034.1, read as the reverse complement.
ATTTTCGGCATTGAAAGCTATCGATGGGCGTACTGCTCAAGAAAAGCAATTAGTCATAAAACTGTTAAATAAATCAGATGAGTTAAAAGACTGTCATATCGTCTTTATTGCCGCTTCCGAGCGTAACAAAGTAGCGCAACTGCTGAAGTCGGCGCATCAGCAACATGCTCTAACCGTCAGCGACATGGATCGCTTTGCCGAGATGGGCGGCGCAATCGGACTGGTAAAAACAGACGAGAAGATCCGCTTTGCAATTAATTTGCTTGCCGCTCAAGAAGCCGGGCTAGTGATCAGCTCCCGATTGCTCAGTTTGACGCTGGTTGTTTACGATGAAAATAACAGGCCTACACCATGACCTCCTTTCGAAATAACTCCATTGCACGCAAGCTGACCTTCATCATTACCATAACGGCAATAATTGTCCTGACTATTTGCAGTATCGTGCTGGTAGTGAGCCAGTTTTATTCATCCCGTGAAGCTATCGCTCATGAGCTAAACAGTATTGCAGGAGTCAGCGCTTTTGCAGTGGCGCCGGCCATGTTATTCGGCGATAACTTGGCGGCACAAAAAATATTGCAAGCGCTGGAGACTCAGCCGGATCTTTTGGCTGCGGAGCTTTATCTCAATAATGCCGGCGTCCCCTTTGCGAGATTTACGTCCGATAAAAAGGCCGGAGTCGTTTTTGCACAGCAAAATATTAATCAAGAGCTTTGCCGGAGAGCGGTTTTTACCCGGCAGCAGGTTATTTTATGCATACCTGTAGAAATGGATGGCGACATACTGGGCAGGCTCTATCTGCAGGCGGATTTATTGCGCTTATACAAAGAGCTGGGCAGACTGCTGGCAATATTTTCCGGCGTGTTGCCGGTTGTCGGCCTGTTGGCGTTTCTGACCGCTCATCGTCTGGGAACTATACTCGCCAGGCCGGTACGGCATTTAGCCAATATTGCAATAGCCATCAGCCATGATGAAAATTATGCATTACGGGCAAAAAAATATGCCAATGACGAAGTCGGACAATTAACCGAAAGCTTTAATGCGATGCTTGAACAAATTCAACTCAGGGATGAAATGCTCAATGCGCACAGCCGGAAACTGGAACAACTGGTAGAACAGCGCACCCGAAGCCTGAGCGAGACAGTACAGCAGCTGAGTGAGTCCAATGAGGAACTTAAGGATTTTTCTTATATTGTTTCTCATGATTTACGTGCGCCGATGATTAATGTTCAGGGCTTTGTTAACGAATTGGGCTTAAGCCTGAAAGACTTGCGTCATAACTTGGATACCGTGATGGAACTCATGCCCGAGCATAAAAAAACCGAGTTACTGGACATCTTAGACGAGGATATCCCGGCATCCACACGTTTCATTACCGGCGGTATCGCCAAAATGAATCAGTTACTGGGCGGAATTTTAAAGATTTCCCGCTTGGGTCGGCAGGAATTGAACATCAGTGCAGTCGACACCCAGCGCTTGGTGAACGATGACATCGTGGCAATAAAATACCAGAGCGACCGAGCTAAAGCCGAGATTCAGGTTCAGGCCTTGCCGCAAGTGCAGGCCGACCCTTATTTGCTGACCCAGATATTTGCCAATTTATTATCGAATGCGATTAAGTACCTGGACCCGAAACGTCCCGGCAAGATTGAGATATGGGCTGAGGATCAGGACAACTACTTCAGGTTTTTTGTTAAAGATAACGGCTTGGGTATTTCGGAAAAGGATCAAAAGAAAGTTTTTGAGATGTTCCGTCGCGGCAGCAATCATTCTGTAGAAGGAGAAGGCGTGGGATTGAATTACGTCAAATCGGCGATTAAACGCCTTGGCGGAACCATTGCAGTAGAAAGCACTGTCGGCCATGGCAGCACTTTCAGCTTTACACTACCTAAAGAAATAGACGCAAACCCGGAATTACAGGCCACTTCGACAAACCCAGGACAGGTTTGAGCAGTCTTATTCCCGCCCTACAGAGAGTTACCGCTACAAGATTTGTTATTTATGAATCGGCCCAAGTCTCACTCATTTCATGCTGTTGTTGATTACGCAATAATTCGACAAACTCTTCTGCTGGTATCGGACGGCTTTTGATATAGCCCTGATACATGTCACAGCCTTTTTCCTGCAAAAACGCCAGCTGCTCGATCGTTTCCACGCCTTCGGCCAAGACCTTAAAGCCCAGGATATGCCCCATCGCGATAATCGTCGATGCAATTTCCATGTCGTCTTGTAGATGAGGAATATCATCAATAAAACTCTTGTCGATTTTTAACAGATCCAGCGGAAAATGTTTAAGACACGCCAGAGATGAATAACCGGTACCAAAATCGTCAATGGCCAGACGAATGCCCTGAGCGCGCAGACAGTTCAGGATCTCAGGCGCGTTACCCTGATTTTCCATCAATCCGCTTTCGGTTATTTCCAGTTCCAGCTGGTTGGACGGAAAACCGGTATTTTTCAATACTGTAGCAACCAAGCCGCAGATATCACTACGGCGAAACTGCTGGGGAGAAACATTAACCGCCAACGTTAACGGCGGCAAACCCGCATCCAACCACTGGCGACCTTGTCGACAGGTTTCCCGCAACACCCATTCGCCAATCACAAGAATCAGGCCGGTTTCTTCGGCAATCGGGATAAAGCGAACCGGTGGAATCAAGCCTTCAACCGGGTCCAGCCAGCGTACCAATGCTTCAGCGCCGATTATGCGGCCGCTGGCAATATCCACCTGCGGCTGGTAAAAAACACGTAGATCCTGTTGCTCAATCGCTTTTCGCAGACGCGATTCCAGAGCAATGCGCTCGCGAGCCGCAATCGTCAAATCTTCCGAAAAATAGGCAAAACAACCGCGCCCGGCGTCTTTAGCCTGATACAACGCAGCATCGGCATGATCCATCAGTAACTCGGGATTCTCACCGTGTTGCGGATATAAACTAATGCCGATACTCACGCCAATCTGTATGTCCTCGCCCTGCTCCACACCGAAAGGTTTGCTTAAATCGCTGATAATGTTTTCGGCCACCCGTGCGGCATCTTCAGGATGTGCGATGTCTTCCAACAACACAATAAATTCATCACCCCCCAGACGAGCCACCATGTCGACATCACGCAGCCGGGTCGTAATTCGTACAGCAACTTGTTGCAGCAACTCGTCGCCTGCCATATGCCCCAGGCTGTCGTTCACCGATTTAAATCGATCCAGGTCAAGCATCAGCAATGCCAACTGCTTGCCATCGCGCCGTTCTACATCAATGCCGTGTTTTAATCGCTCTTGCAATAGCCGACGATTAGGTAGCCGGGTCAATGGATCATAAAAAGCCAGCTGTTTGATCTGCTCCTCAGCAGCCTTGCGTTCGGTGATATCGATATGGGTGCCGACATAATGGGTAACTGCGCCGTCATCGCCTTTCACCACCGAAATAATCAGCCATTTGGGGTAAATCTCGCCATTTTTGCGCCTATCCCAGACTTCTCCCTGCCATGTCCCTGTGCGCTTGATGGTTTCCCACATAGCGGCATAAAAAGCCTCGCCATGACGACCGGATTTAAGTAAATTTATCTTCCGGCCAACGGCCTCTTCTTTTGTGTAGCCGGTAGATTTAGTAAAGGCTCGGTTAACTTGTAAAATAAAATTATCCGCATCGGTGATAACCATCGGTTCATTCGACTCGAAGGCAATGGCGGCAACGCGAAGATGGGCATCCGCTTGTTTACGTAAAGTGACATCCCGTAATGCGCTGGCAAAAAGCAAGCCTTGTTCCGTCTTAATCGGGCTTACGCTGATATCCACGTCAAAATGACTACCGTCTTTTCGTCGTGCCTGTACTGTCCGCCCTGCCCCTAACGGCCTGGCAACCGGTGCACCAACATATTTGGCGTGCAGCTCGGGATGCTTTGAGCGAAAGCTTTCCGGCACCAAAACTTCAATCGACTGACCAACCAGCTCGCCAAGCTTATAACCCAGCATTAACTCGGCTTGCCGGTTGACCTGGGTAATAATGCCATGCGCATCACTAATCAACATCGCGTCAGGCGTGGCATTAAAGATCGCACGTTGATATCCTTCACTGACTGTCAGCGTCTGTTCGACTCGCCTGCGCGCGACGAAATAGGTAGCCAGCGTCATGCCGGTCACCGACAGTATCACTATATAAAACCAGTAATTAACCAGACTTATATTAAGCCCCGCCAAAGGATAGCTTTGGGCTAGGTCCCGTGCAAAGTAGCCGATTCCTTTCTGTACGCCAAGAAGCCCCATGCCTGCGGACATGACCAGAATGATTACTACGCCATGAGCCTCCAGACACGCAGCAACCCACGTTATAATCAGGAACATCCAGTAGCCTTTGGCGATATGGCCTACCGAATCGTGCATCCAGTCAAAAAATATCACCTGACTGATCAAAAACGCCAGGCTAATCAGTAATATGAACTCGACCAACCGCTTCGAATCAAATCCACCGTCAGGCGCTCGCCGCCAAACCAAAATCAGCGGAGCCATCAAGGCAATACCCAGCGTATCTCCCATCCACCAATAAGCCAGACTGTTAAAAAAATCTTCTCCGTTCAGGAACCCTGAAAAACTTAATATTGCGGTTCCAAGTAATGCGGCTGTAACACTGGCAATGCCGCCGGCTATCAGCAACCTTAGATAGTTATGCGTAGATAGCGCCGGTTGGTCAGAAATGTCGTAACGCTTCAGCAGCAATGCCCCCAAAAGCGCCTCCAGAGTATTGCTGGCAGCAATGGCTACGGCGACCCAAAAAGAGTTGATTGTTATGACATTAACAACGAGAGCACCGAGGAATACTGCGAAGGCGTACCGTTCCCGCCCATCAACAAGGCCGACAGCGCCAATCCAGCAGGTAGCCACATGATGCTGACGAGGCCGTTATCCGACCAACAGGCCAGAACAGTCAAACCGAGCAACGCATAAAGTACGGCTACGCCGAGTTGCTTTAGCAGCACGGCAAGTTGATGAAAATTTATCATTATTATTATTTTTTTCCTTGCTACGATTTTTTGTGGGCTGCTCCTTTAGGCAGCCCATTTGAAGCTTCGATAGACTGAACTAAAAATAAAACATTTAAGCCAACCTATAAATACTGCTGAGCACGTAATAGCTCGTTAAACTCATGCGCCGGTAGAGGCCTGCTTTCAAGGTAGCCCTGATACATATCGCAGCCTTTTTCCTGCAAAAATGCCAGCTGTTCGATAGTTTCCACGCCTTCAGCCAGGACTTTAAAGCCCAGAATATGCCCCATCGCAATAATGGTGGATGCAATTTCCATATCGTCTTGTAGATGAGGAATATCATCAATAAAGCTCTTATCGATTTTCAATACATCCAGCGGAAAGTGTTTGAGATAAGCTAAAGATGAATAGCCGGTGCCAAAATCGTCAATAGCCAGACGAACGCCTTGAGCGCGGAGACTCTTAAGAATAGCCGTGGCGTTATCCTGATTCCCCATTAATCCACTTTCGGTTATTTCCAGTTCCAGATGCTCAGGCGGGTAACCGGTGTCGCTCAACGCAGTAGCTACCAAAGCACAAATATCGCTACGACGGAACTGGTGAGCGGACATATTGACCGCCAAGGTTAACGGCGTCAACCCCTCATCCAACCACTGGCGACCTTGTCGACAGGTTTCTCGCAACACCCATTCGCCAATCACAAGAATCAGGCCGGTTTCTTCGGCAATCGGGATAAATCGGATCGGTGGAATCAAGCCTTCAACCGGGTCCAGCCAGCGTACCAACGCTTCGGCGCCGACTATGCGGCCGCTGGCAATATCCACCTGCGGCTGGTAAAAAACGCGCAGTTCTTGTTGCTCAATCGCATAACGCAAACGTGTCTCCAACGCTATGCGTTCTCGAGCAGCGAGTGTCAGGTCTTCGGAAAAATAGGCAAAGCAGCCGCGCCCGGCGTCTTTAGCTTGATACAACGCTGCATCGGCATGATCCATCAGTAGCTCGGGATTGTCACCGTGTTGCGGATATAAACTAATGCCGATGCTGACGCCAATCTGGACGTTGCCGCCCTGAGCCAAATAAAAGGGTTGGGTCAAATCGGCGATAATTTCTTTCGCCACCCTTGCGGCATCTTCCGGCTGTGCGATGTCTTCCAACAGCACGATAAATTCATCGCCACCCAAACGGGCGACCATGTCGACATCACGCAATCGTGCTGTAATACGTTCGGCAACTTGCTGCAGCAGATCGTCGCCAGCCAAATGCCCCAAGCTGTCGTTAATCGCTTTAAAACGATCCAGGTCAAGCATCAATAGCCCCAATTGCTTGCCGTCACGCCGTTCTACATTAATACCGTGCTTGAGCCGCTCCTGCAACAGTCGTCGATTGGGCAGCTGGGTCAACGGGTCAAAAAAAGCCAGCTGCTTAATCTGCTCCTCAGCAGCCTTACGCTCGGTGATATCAGTATGGGTGCCGACATAATGCGTGACGACGCCATCATTTCCTTTTACCGCGGTAATAGACAGCCACTTCGGATAAATTTCGCCGTTCTTGCGTCTATCCCAGATTTCTCCCTGCCACACGCCGGCGCTCAGAATGCTCTTCCACATCAATGCATAAAAAGCCGCATCATGACGACCGGATTTGAGGATGCTTATTTTCTGCCCCACAGCCTCCTGTTCCGTGTAGCCGGTAGTTTCGGTAAAGGCTTTGTTGATCCGTAGAATGACGCTCGCCATATTCGTAATGACCATTGCTTCCTGGGTTTCGAACGCAGCGGCGGCAATGCGTAAATCCAACTCTATTCGTTTGCGCTCGGTGATATCGCGCGAAAAAGCACAGAACTGCTGAAATTCAGGCAAGAAGGCGACAGAGACTTCAACATCAATGTGATGTCCATCTTTATGTCGGTGACGGGTTTCGAACAGGTCATAACCCTGTGCAACAATTTTTGCAATATGCTTCTTTACTTGCTCCGGCCCTTCCATCGCCTCCAATTGACTGATATGCATGTTGACGAGTTCATCACTCGAATAGCCAATTATTTTTGCGTAAGCTTCATTCACTTGCACTACATTCCCCATCAAATCAGCGATCCAGAATCCGTCCAATGAGATATCGATCATCGCTTTGATTTGATGCAGTACCTGCTCAGCCTGCTTACGTTCGGTGATGTCCTGCGCACTGCCTACCATACGTAGCGGTCTGTTCATTTCATCATATTGCAATCCGCCGCTGCCGCGGATAAATCGAATGGTGCCGTCCGGCAGCATGATACGAAAATCAAGTTCCCGCGTTTCCTTTCCGGCCCGACAGTTACTGAGCCACATTTTCATTGCGGCACGGTCATCAGGATAAATGAGATCGAGATACCTTCTTGTGGAAGGATCGAATGTCTCTTGGGTAACGCCATAAATTTGATACATTTCGTCCGACCAGCTAACGAACCCTGTCTCCAATTCCACGGACCAACTGCCGACATGAGCGATACGTTGCGATTCGGACAACATCTGCTCTTTGTCCTGTAATATTTCCTGCACTTGTTTACGTTCGGTTATATCGATTGCCGAACCGATATAACCGGTAAACACGCCGCTTTCATCATAAAGCGGCATACCTTTATCTAACACCCAACACCAATCACCGTTCGCGTTGCGTAAGCGGTATTCTGTAGTTATGGCTTCGTAAGTGTTGGTATTCTGATAATACGCCACGAAAGCGGTTTCTCTGTCGTCCGGATGAATAATACTCATCCAACCCTCATGCGTCATAGTCTGTGCATACACAGGATCAATGCCTGTGAAATCAAGCCAAGCTTGATTGACAAAAGTAGGATCTCCTTCGACATCGGTAATCCAGACCATAATGGGCGTGCTGTTGGCCATCCGTCGAAACCGCTCCTCACTTGCCCGTAGCGTAGCCTCGGCTTGTTTCCTTTCGGTAATGTCTCGCAAAGCGCTGGCGAAAAATAAGCCTTGGTTGGTTTGGATCGGACTCAAGTTGATTTCCACATCCAATTCACTGCCGTCTTTTCGTAGTACCATGACTGACCGGCCTACGCCCATCGACCTAGCAGCTACCGAAGCGGAAAATTGTTTCCGCAGTCCCGGATGCACTGCCCGAAAACGCTCCGGCACCAACATATCAATCGATAGCCCGAGCAGTTCGTTAATCGGATAACCCAGCAAGCGCTCGGCCTGTTGATTGGCCATGGTAATAATGCCTTGCTCATTACTGATTAGCATGGCATCCGGTGTGGCATCGAAAATAGCGCGTAGATAGGTTTCGCTTGTTTTCAGCGACTGGGGGCTAGGCAACCGTAACAGCTCTGGAATCAGCGGCCAAATCAGCACGGCAGTGACTATCGAAACGAGTGCCGTGGCCAATTTTATTAAGCCATCCAGCCAATAATCGGGATGCCAAATCGTCCAGATGCTGATTAAGTGAGTGGTACCGCACAAGCAAATAAAAACGCCGAACAGCACAAACACCCAGCGATAAGCCAAATCGGTGCGTTTTTTGACAAAATACAATAAGGCAAACGGAATGGAAAAGTAGGCAAGTGCAATAATGCTGTCACTAATAATATGCAGCCACAAGATTGACGGTAGCCATAAATAACAAGCACCGTGAGGCATAAAACCGCTAGTTCCTGCTAGTAAATCATTAAACCAAGCAAACATTCCGTCTTGTACTCCATTGATATGCTTTCTTGCCAAACCAAAACGCAGATTAAACGGTACTAACCACCAAAATGGATAATACTTTTACAGCCGCTATGAACAGGGAATCTGGTGATGAAAAATAAGCAAAATGCGCTCCTCGGTAACAGCTCCCATGCAGGTAAAACAAATTCGTTAAAAATCTTCCTCTGTTAATAACGTTGTTAATTTTCTGTCCGGGTCAGTAATAACCCATAGTTTTTCAGTTTCAATGTTATAGACCGACATTATTCTTTCCACCGATTCAGGTAATAAGGCAAGCGTATTTTCACGCCAATCCACCTCTGACACATCCCCGTAATCACCTCTCTCATGCCTGTCCAGCAGATCTCCAATCGGCACCTTAAAGCTAGCTATAATCGAAATCGCCGATGGAGTCATAGTGATTTTTCCGAGCTCAAACAACTTCATTTTATATATTCCTCATTATTATTGTAGTCTAAAGCTTACTCATAGTCGTTACCCATTTTTTGTGTTTCGTGATTACCCGGCAAATACAAAAATACTGGAAAATGACTCTAAA
>NZ_DAIUEH010000033.1:32215-66994 GCF_036845245.1 Methylobacter sp. | reverse complement strand
AAGCCAATAGCTATATCACAAATTATCGCTTCGCTTCAATATGACTGACTACTAGAAACGCTCCGTTCATGCCTCATAAGGACTAAATCTCTCTACAACGCCTTGAAAAATTGCGCAAATTAATGATCTACAGTTGTAATTGCGCACTTGATAAAAACGATACCGTTTAAATCGGCTAATAAAACCCACACTCTGCCAATATAACTTGGCATTATTATTGCTGAACATACATTAAGTCCACGTTGAAAACTAATAAAGGCGGATCCAGCAGCGAACCGCTTAAATAGCTCATATCGACATGAATAAAGAAAACAAACTATTTCCTTATTTTCAACCTATTGTTGGCGCTGCCTGTGGCAACATCATCGGTTATGAAGCATTAGCCCGGCAACATGATGCAAACGGTCGAGTTATTTCGGCCGGCGCATTATTTTCTTCACCGGATATTGCTGTCGAGCAATTGATAACATGGGATCGCATGATTCGGAGGCTGGCGCTGGCGCAATTCAGCCAAACAAACTTCAACGGTTATCTAACCATCAATATCTCAGCCGCCTGGATCGACCAGCTCACTGACTTTAATTCATTACCGACCTTGATGATGCTGGACGAGTTTAATATTGATAGAAGCCGCATTATTATTGAAATAACCGAATCAAAAGGCGATCTGGACAAGCTCGTTGAAATTGCCGGCGTATATCGTAGACACGGTTTGAAAATAGCGATTGATGATTTCGGCGCCGGCTTTTCCCAACTGGAAAGAGTCATGGCCATACAGCCCGACATCATTAAACTGGATATGAAGTTATTTCAGAATGCTACCAAAGGCGGTATTGCCAGTGATGTCGTGTGCTTGCTATCGCGTCTGGCGGAATGCACCGGTTGCCGCATTGTTTGTGAGGGTGTGGAAACTGCTGAAGACTTCCATTTCGGCTTGAGTTGCGGAGCGCAATATCTGCAGGGCTACTTGTTTTCGCCCGCTACGGCAACGTTTAAAAAGCCGCTGCAGTATCAACAACAAATCAGTTCGCTAAGAAAGGACTTCCTGAACAAAGCCTTGATCAAAGAAAAACAAAAGATTCAGTTTATAGCCAACATTAAGCACTTGATCGAACGCCTTAAAACAAACCTGAAAGCCGACTTCAACTTCAGTCACTTAGCAGCACATCCTTTCAAAGACAGCGGCATTCTACGGTTCTATTTATGTAACAACGAAGGCGACCAAATTTCGTCCAATTTTAATTTTGCTGACGGCAAGTGGTTTGAAGACGATACGCAGTTTGGCTTTAACTGGGCATGGCGGCCTTATTTTTACCAATTGTTGGCGCTGGAATCGGTAAAAGACAGTTATCGCATTGTAACATCGGAACATTATCGGGATTTTAATACCGATATGCTTTGTAAAACCCTGTCAATTAGGCTGGACGAGCAGAGTATTTTATTAATTGATATAGCTGCGGAATGGGCATGAATTCAGGTATTCCATAATTCGAACCGGCCAGCAAAATCCAGGCAGGACACGTATGCGCACCATGCCTATCTCATGAACTCTGTCCGAACCGGTTAACTCCAAACAGTCACCATCCAAAATAAGGAAAAGACATCATGCAAAATGATATGAAAAACTCCAGTCAGTTAACGATCAAAATGCGTTTTGCGATCATTTTGAGCACCCTGATCATCGGTTTCTCAGTGTTCGGTTTAGCCGCCTTCAAGGCAATGAATACACTTAACGTTAATAGCCCGGTTTACCAACGCATCATTCAGGATAAAGATATTATTGCCGATATCCTGCCTCCGCCCGAATACATCATCGAATCCTATCTGGTGGCGCTGCAATTGATCCAAAGCACTGACCCTGCCGAAATCGGGGCTTTGGTGACGCGTTTTCAGATGCTGAAAACGGAATACGAGTCCCGTCATAGCCATTGGTTAAATCAGTCTTTGGAACAAGAGCTACGTATTCCTTTGGTAGAGCGTTCTTATCGAGCTGCACAAACCTTTTACGATGAAGCCGAGCAGAATTTTTTGCCTATCATTCAAAGTGCGGAGCGTAACCGTTCGCAGACCAGCCTTCAAAAAATGCGCCGCGCCTATGAAGAGCATCGCGCAGCCATTGATGAGGCAGTAAAGCTTATAAGGGCTCGCAACGTAGACGATGAGGCACAGGCGCTCAGTACAACCCATGACTACAAAGCCGTCCTTACCGGCATTTTCGCATTCAGCGTTGCAATGGCTGTAGCATTGACCATATTGATCAGCCGCGGCATTTTACGTTCGCTCAAAACAGTCCAACAGGTAGCCGGAGCCATTGCAAAGGGTAATCTGAACTCCCGTATCGACACTCGGCAAAAAAATGAGATCGGGGACCTGCTGCGCGCCATGAATACCATGCAACAACAACTGTTAGCACGCGTTACGGAGGAACACAAAGCAGTTGACGAAACCCTGCGTGTCAAGATTGCGCTGGACAACGTCAGCACCGGGGTCTTGATTGCCGATAACGACCGCAATATCGTTTACGCCAATAAATCGGCAATCAATATACTCGGCAAGGCCGAAGCTGAAATCAACCGGCAATTGCCGAAATTTTCTGTCGATAAGCTGGTCGGCACCAACATGGACGGTTTTCATGAAAACCCTGCGCATCAGGCAAGAATGCTTACCGCCCTGACCGGCACTCATGAGGCCGGCATGCAGGTAGGCGGCCGTTCGATGGTGGTGATAGCCAACCCGGTCATCAATGAGTGCGGCCAGCATGGAGGAGCTGACCTCCACCGTACAGCATAATGCGGCTCATGCCCAACATGCCAACCGGCTCGCGGTTGATGCCTCGGACATAGCAGGCAAAGGTGTTGAAGTGGTCGATCAGGTCGTCAATACCATGAATGAAATCAACGAATCTTCACACAAAATCGGGGACATTATTTCGGTGATTGACGACATCGCGTTCCAGACCAACATTCTCGCTCTCAATGCCGCAGTAGAAGCGGCCCGCGCCGGCGAACAAGGACGAGGCTTTGCTGTTGTCGCAGTAGAAGTGCGCAATCTTGCACAACGTGCCTCGACTGCAGCAGGAGAAATTAAAACCCTGATTACTGATTCGGTAAACAAGGTCTTGATAGGCAGTAAACTGGTAGCCCAGGCAGGTCAGACCATGGAAGGAATAGTCAGCTCCATCCATGGCGTTACCAACATAATGACTGAGATCACCGCCGCTTCGGCTGAACAAAGTTCCGGTATAGAACAGGTTAATCAAGCTATCGCGCAAATGGACGAAGTAACCCAACAAAATGCCGCCTTGGTGGGACAAGCTGCGGCGGCGAAATCACTGGAAGAACAGGCGCAAAACCTGGTGTCCACTATGGACAGTTTTAGAGTCGCCGACAATACGGGTAATTCAGGCAGTTTTCTTCAGCTGATGCCCGCACCGAAGAAAACAACATTGACAGGAACAAGTGCCGGAAAACACCTAGCGGCTCGCCGAAACTAAAGTTACAGCTTGCCGATAACGACAATTGGGAAGAGTTTTAATCCCTTTTATTACGGAAAAATCATTCCAACCACGAAAACTCTCAAATGGGTAGCAAACTGTAAATCGTTAGCCCATCTGAGAACCACGAGGGATACAGAAATGTTATTCTAAAAAACAGTTGAGCCGGTTGCTGAGCCCCATCGACAAGCTCATGACAGGCTTCAGCTACGCTCAGAAGGACCTTATCGAAGCATGACCACATTCATTTGATGGTCAACTGATTTTTCCAGGTTTATCCGTGCTTAGCTTTGCGTAAACCCGTGGCTAACCAAGATTTTCAGGCAAACTGGAGTTCTCTTCCCGCGCTGGAAAAGCGGCAGATATCCTCAAATTCGTCTGCCGGCACAGGCTTGCCGAACAAATATCCTTGAAAAATACTGCAGCCGTACTGGCGGAGGAAGGCGAGTTGTTCGTCCGTCTCGACGCCTTCTGCAACAACTTTCAAGCCGAAGTTGCCGGCAATATTGATGATAGTGCGCACCATGACGCTACTGTTCTTGTCGTGCGCGATATCGCGCACAAAGGATTGGTCGATCTTGAGTTGCTCCAGCGGCAAGCGTTTAAGATAGGACAGCGAAGAGTAACCGATACCGAAATCGTCCATGGCGAAATTGATACCTATCTCGCGAAGTTCCTGCATTTTCTCGATGGCATCTTCCACATCGTTCAGGATGAAGCTTTCAGTCAGCTCCAGTTTAAGACAAGAAGCCCGAATGCCGGTTTCTTCGATAGCATTCTTAACTTGCTCGACGAAATAGGGTTGACTCAATTGCCTGGGGCTGACATTGACGGAAACCTGTATCTTGCGCATTACAGGATCCCTCTCCCATCTCCTCAGTTGGCTGCACGCCTGTTCAATCACCCAAGCGCCGATCGGAATGATCATGCCGATTTCTTCCGCCAGCGGAATAAATTGAGCCGGTGAAACCATACCGCGTTGCGGATGCTGCCAACGTATCAAAGCTTCGGCACCGATGATGCAGCCGCAATCGTCTACCTGCATTTGATAATACAATTGCAACTGTTGCAGTTTTACCGATGCACGCAGGTCTTTTTCCAGCTTTGCGCGGTTCTCCATCTCCGCCTGCATGGCCGGGTCGAAGAAACAGACCCTGTTGCGCCCGTCTGCCTTGGCCTGGTACATGGCCAGATCGGCCTGCTTTAACACTTCGTCCAAACTGTTTTGGTGACCTCGAAACAATGTGACGCCGATGCTGGGCGAGCTGTGGTGTTCGATATCGTTAAGCCGGTACGGCTGGCTCAACGCGGCGCGAATTTTCTCGGCGACTGTCTCGGACTGGGCCGCGGCCTCATGCGGGCTGCCGCTCAACGATTCCAGAGCCACCACGAACTCGTCGCCACCCAAACGCGCCACAGTATCGCCCTCCCGCACATTGCGGGTCAGGCGATGAGCCACTTCCTTTAACAGCAGATCGCCGACATCGTGTCCATGGGTATCGTTAATGGTCTTGAAGTTATCCATATCGAGAAACATCAACGCATCATACTTTCCGCTACGTACACTAAGCGACATACTTTGCAACAGGCGTTCATGCAGCAAACGGCGATTGGGCAAATGGGTGAGCGGATCGTAAAAGGCAAGACGGTAAACCTCTTCTTCCGATTGTTTGCGCAGAGTGATGTCCTGCACCATAAACAGCACGACCTTCTCGCCACCCATCTGGGCCAGCGAAATATCGGCAAGATAGGTATGGTTGGCAGTGCCGTCGGCACGGTCGAATTCAAAATCGTTGCAATGTTTTTCGCTTTTCAACACCTGGAAAACCCTGTCGTCCAGCACGGCAAGATCAAGATATTGCCCCAGCGTCCGCCCTAGCCAAACGCCTGCCCTGTCCAGATTAAACATGCGCAGCACCGCATTGTTTACCAGCCGGATTTGCCCATGCGCATTCAGTACGATGAAACCGATCGGCATATTGCTGACTATTTGCTCGGTGTAACTGTGGGCCAGCATCAGCGCCTTGTGTTCGGCGTGAAAGTAGGTGTCCAGTGCCAGTCCCATATCGAAAAATATGACTTTGAGCAACGCACGGCAGGTATCAAGTCCGCGTTCCGGTTCGTCGGCGTAGTGCTCAAACACCAAGGGTATGACCCCGCTCAGGTATTTGCAATAGGCGCTCATATACCACTTGGGCGTCAATCCGACACGCTGATGCACGACGCCGACATGCAGCCGGTTCTCCACATAGGATTGGTTATAACTGCCTTCGGTCAATTGGCTGAAATACGATGCCTGGGCACGCTTCAGGTGTGCCAGCTTGACTTCGTCACCCAATAGCGGACGCAATTCGGGAAAACGCAACAGATGCTCATAGAAAACATCGGTCAGTTTTTCCTGATGCTCCGCCAGTATGTCGTGCAATGATTTGAGCAAGTCGGCATCGCGGTTGTCGAACGCCAGAAAGGATTGACGATGAGCGATCTCGGCGTCGTCAATGCCAATCTCGGTCAGCAGGGAAGAGTGTGGGTACATAATCAATTTGTTTTACCTTGGCCGGTTTGTTTACCCTCTTGCCGAAAGCTATTCGGAGGTATGCGATTGGCAATGCACTTGGCCGAACGGGTTCGGCCAAGAAAATTCCAATTGGAGGAGACAACAGTAGCCAGCAATTCCTGTGCCCAATATCAATCCCGCAATACAAAGTCAAAAACTTTCGACCTAGCCGGAGGGATGACGTCTCAATAATCCACAGACAACTAAAAAACTTTTAAGCAACGACTTAATTTGTACACAAATGAACATATCCAGCCTATTCGTACATTCATGAACGATACGCTTGGCCCGGATCCATCGCGTATCGCTATAAATCCTCTTCAAGCCATGCAACAAGCACCGTTGCAGTGAATTGGCACGGGCTATGCTCTTCACTTATCAACTGCTTCGACAAATCTGCCGAAGAAGCGAGCAAGCCCTTAAATCAACCCAGGAGACCGACCATGCCTATGGTATTACTTAGCTGTGACTCAGCTATCCCCGAACGGGAACAACATATCTATCTTAAAGCCCCCGATGAAGACACCCGGGAATATTTGCCGATCTCCAATGCGGCAACCATTCCGGGTACCTTGTCCGAGCGGGGTTGTGCGTTTTGCGGCGCCAAGCTGGTTATCGGCGGCGTACTGAAAGATACCATCCAGATGATCCACGGCCCCATCGGCTGCGCTTACGACACCTGGCACACCAAACGTTATCCGACCGACAACGGCCACTTCAATATGAAATACGTGTGGTCTACCGATATGAAAGAGAGCCAAATCGTCTTCGGCGGCGAGAAGCGTTTGGAAAAAAGCATGAACGAGGCTTTCGACGAAATGCCGGAGATCAAGCGGATGATCGTCTACACCACCTGCCCTACGGCGCTGATCGGCGACGACGTCAAGGCCGTAGCCAAAAAAGTCATGCGTGAGAGACCCGACGTGGACGTATTCACGGTCGAATGCCCCGGCTTTTCCGGCGTTTCCCAATCCAAAGGCCATCATGTCCTGAACATCGGCTGGATTAACGAAAAAGTCGGCACCCTGGAACCTGAGATCACCAGCGATTACACGATGAATTTTATCGGCGACTTCAATATCCAGGGCGATACCCAACTGTTGCAGACTTATTGGGACAGGCTCGGCATTCAGGTGATAGGCCATTTCACCGGTAACGCCAATTACGATGATTTACGCAAGATGCACCGAGCCCAACTCAATGTCGTCAACTGTGCCCGTTCCTCCGGCTATATCGCCAACGAATTGAAAAAACAGTACGGCATCCCACGCCTCGACATCGATTCCTGGGGCTTCAATTACATGGCTGAAGGCATCCGAAAAATATGCGCATTCTTCGGTATCGAGGAACGCGGCGAGCAATTGATCGCCGAGGAATTCGAGATTTGGAAGCCTAAGCTGGATTGGTACAAGGAACGTTTGGCCGGCAAAAAAATGGCCATCTGGACCGGCGGCCCTCGCTTGTGGCACTGGACCAAATCAGTGGAAGACGATCTGGGTGTTCACGTCGTCGCCATGTCGTCAAAATTCGGCCACGAAGAAGATTTTGAAAAAGTCATCGCCAGAGGCCGTGAAGGTACTTATTACGTCGACGACGGCAACGAACTGGAGTTTTTCGAAATTATCGACTTGGTCAAACCGGACGTGATCTTCACCGGTCCGCGAGTTGGCGAGCTAGTGAAAAAACTGCATATCCCTTACGTCAACGGCCACGCTTACCACAACGGCCCTTACATGGGTTTCGAAGGCTTCGTGAATCTGGCCCGCGATATGTACAACGCCGTCCATAACCCGCTGAAGCATTTGGCCGGTATCGACATCCGCGTTGCCGGATCCAACACGACCGATCAAGACTCCAGAGCGGAAGCCAATCCGGTTTATCCGCGGTTCTTCGATAATGCGAACCCAACCTCGGCTGAGGAACCACTGAAAAGGGCCGTGTCATGAACATAACGGAATCTGAAAGCAAAATCAGCGACTTGTTCAATTACGTGCAGGAACGTTGTCTGTGGCAATACTCCTCACGGACTTGGGACCGCCAGGAAAACATAGACGGCGTGCTTGCGAAAGCCGCCGACTTGATCCTCGGCCGGGAGCCGACAAAAGAAACGCCTACGGAGAAACTGCATTTCGCCGAAGCCAAAATCCTGGTCGCCGATTGCCAAGAACGCTACCCCTGGATTAAAGAAGTATTGGAACCTGAAGTCAAAGCCTTGATGGACGGTTTGAAAAAACGTCTGGTGGATATAGCGATTACCCAATCGCATAACCGCGAACTTAACCACCGTCTGTATTGAGGAATTATTTATGACTGCATGTGAAGTGGCCGAAAAACCAGAGGCCGAATTTAAACTGGTCGCCAAAGATAGGGACGGCGTCATCAACCCTATGTATGACTGCCAACCGGCCGGCGCTCAATACGCCGGCATAGGCGTCACCGATTGTATTCCGCTGGTTCACGGCGGACAAGGTTGCAGCATGTTTGTACGCCTGCTGTTCGCCCAGCATTTCAAGGAGAATTTCGATATCGCCTCGACCTCCCTGCACGAGGAGTCCGCGGTATTCGGCGGGGCCGGACGGGTCGAGGAAGGCGTAATGGTGCTGGCCCGGCGCTATCCCAATCTGCGCGTCGTCCCGATCATCACTACCTGCTCGACGGAGGTGATCGGCGACGATATTGAAAAATGCATCCGGGTTTTGGATAAGCAGCTCAAGGCGGAATTTCCCGACCGCCAGATTTATCTGGCGCCGGTACATACGCCGAGTTTCAAAGGCAGCCAAGTCACCGGTTACAGCGAGTGCGTCAAGTCGATCGTAAAAACCGTCGCCAAAAAGGGCGAGCCTACCGGTAAGCTGAATGTTTTCCCCGGCTGGGTCAACCCGGGCGACCTGACGCTGCTCAAGCACTATATGAAAGAGATGGGCGTCGATGCGACTTTTTTCATGGATACCGAACATTTCGACTCGCCGATGATGCCGGACAAATCCATCCTGCCGATGGGACGCACCACCGTCGAAGATTTGCAGGATAGCGCCAACGCCAGCGCCACACTGTCTTTGGCTCGCTATGAGGGCGCCATCGCCGGGGATTATCTACAAGCGGAGTTCCAAGTGCCCCAGCACTTGGTCAGCACGCCTTACGGCATCCAAAATACCGATGACATGCTGCGCAAGATCAGTGAAATCACCGGCAAGGAAATTCCTGAGTCGTTGGTGCATGAACGCGGTATCGCTTTGGACGCATTGGCCGATCTGGCCCACATGTTCTTCGCCAACAAAAAGGTGGCTATCTACGGTCACCCGGATCTGGTTATCGGTCTTGCCGAATTTTGTCTGGAAGTGGAATTGGAGCCGGTGCTGCTGCTGATTGGCGACGATCAGGGCAAAAAGTACAAGAAAGACCCCCGTTTAAAGGCTTTACAGGACAAGGTGCATTTCAATATGGAAGTCATCCACAACGCCGACTTGTGGGATCTTGAAAAGCGGATTACCAAGGAGGATCTCAAGCTTGACCTGATCATGGGCCATTCAAAAGGTCGCTACATCGCGATTTATAACAATATCCCGATGGTTCGGGTCGGATTCCCGACCTTCGACCGGGCGGGCCTGTACCGTAAACCGACGGTGGGTTACAAAGGCGCGATGGAGTTGGGCGAGGCTATCGCCAACGCGCTGTTTGCTCATATGGAATATAACAAGGACAAAGAGTGGATTCTTAATACTTGGTAAGCGGCGATTAGAGGTCTCGCGGTCTCGTTCCCACGCGCTGCATGGGAACGCAGGGCTAGGCGCGCTGCGCCGCGAACTAACGCCGGACGGGGTTTGTGACCCCATCCGAAATGTTTGGCGCAAGTATTATTCAAAACGTTAGGGCCGGGGTTGCAAACCCCGGCCCACACAGGTTCCATTGTATTTAATGGTGCCGAGTAGTTACCCCATATAGCTAAACTGTGACTGGATATGAAAGCACTTAATACTCTTTTGACGGAAAACCGGCTGCATTTCGGATCGGCCTGGTCGCTGCCCGAATACAGGCAGATCGAGTTGTACACCAAGCGGAAGAAGCTGCCGTTTTCTGTAGCTACGCCAGACAAGGAAGAATTCGCCTGTAGCTTGAGCCTGCATGCCGCCTCGATGTTGCTGGAGTCTTTTCTGGTGAACAAGGACGCAGAACTCATGGAAGAACTGTCATCCTGGCAAAAGTATCTGGCCCTGCCCCGAGCGACGACAACCGAAAAAATGGTTGCCGAGATTTACCGGATTCTCAGGGTATTCAGAATCTCCGCCATACACCGCGACGGTCATATCGACGTTAGCGAGGGCTTGATAAGAATGTCCTGTACCTTCAAGCGTTGCGCCTTGTCGCTCAATATCACCCCGGTCGGACTCGGGCTGATCGAGTCTTTTGTCTACGCCTATCTGGACTCTTTTCGCCAACCTTATGGCGAGTCTTATGTCGAGTTGCAGTTGCTGCAATATTTTCTCGACATCGTCGCCGAAGTGCGCAAGTTCGCCGACCAGGATCGGGTGCTTTATCAGTTCAGGCCGCGCGGTTTTTTTAACCGGCATTTTCGCCTCGACTGCGATAACCCCCGCTACGAATTTAACGATGGCCGTTACCGTTTCGATATCGGCCCCCTGTATGCTGATCCGGTGCGTTATCCGATAGATTTTTTCGTGGTCATTAAGGATGTATTGCACATAGTGCCTGTGGAAGCCCTGAAAGACGGCTATCTGCCGGAGACCGATCTGGCTGGCTGGCAAGTGCGGGAGCCGTACCGTACCGAATTGCCGCCCGAGTTTCGTCAGCGTTTCGGACGGGAAACGATGGTTATCGGCTTGCCGATGACATGAACAAGTTTAAACATGGCTACTCAACATTCCTCCCCATCGGGAGCATAGGTATCGACACAAGTACCGACGTCTTCTCCCTTGAGGGAGAAGGTTGGGATGAGGGGGATATAAATAGTTGTTTTAATTCTCCTCTCCCCAGCCCTCTCCCTCAAAGGAGAGGGGGGCAAGACCTCAGCGGTTTGCGGATTTTCCAATTCGCTGAATAGTTACGTTTAAACAAGCCCTGATTACCACACTATTAAAAGGAAACTCCAATGTCTGAACCCGGTCACGTAAAAATTGCTTTAACCAGTAACAGTCTTACCAAGGTCGACTGTGCTTTCGCACTCGCCAAGCAAATCGTTTTCTATGACGTTAGCCACAACAGCAGCGAGTTTATCGATGTAATCCGATTTTCCGGCGGCGATGCCGGCGAGCATAAAGGCAGCGCCAAAAACGGCGGCACCTGCTGGATGGAGGATGAAGCCTTAAACGCCGGCGGAGATCGGATTACGCCGCGCGTCGAAGCTATTAAGGACTGTCATGTCGTGTTTACCAAAGGTCTCAGTGATGTGGCGGCGGTGAAACTGCGTGATGCCAATGTATTTCCGGTCAAGATGGAAGCAGGCCGCGATATCGATGAAGTCATTGCTTATCTGCAACGCATGATGAGCGGCCGTCCGCCGCTTTGGTTACGCAAGGCCATGGGTGGACCGCGCAATAGCGATTATTTGCTGGACAAGGACAATGAAGACGACAGTAAAGAGGATACCGTGTCCCGTGAACCGATTTCCATTGAGAACGTCCACTCGAACGATGTGCATCCAGCACGTTCTTCGATTACTTAAATTTGCAGTTTGGAGGTCTACCTCATGCCTGATCCAGATCCCATCTATCACGTTCGTAAAATGTACAGTCGTCTTGAAGGAGCTGCCGAGCATCTGCGCCGCGATGCGGACGGTGTAGACGAGCCTTTATTCAAAGTAATGTTCGAATCCGCCGCGCTGGTTCTCGACCAGCTTGTGGAAGCCTTTCGAACCTATGAAAGGGAGAGCGGTAACGCCTCAGGGAAATCGTCATGATCAGACTCGAACAGGTATCAGTACGGCGCGGCACGATGGAAGTGCTGCACAATATTTCCGCCGAAATTCCGCACAGCAAGATTACCGCCATCGTCGGGCCCTCAGGGGTTGGCAAGTCCACCCTGTTGGCAACCCTGAATGGTTTGCTTCGCCCTGTGTCGGGGCAAATCACCATGGATGGTGTCAGACCCCTGGAAAAACGGGAAAGCCTGCGGGAATTTCGTCGCCATACAGCGACGGTCTTTCAGGAACATGCCTTGATAGACCGTTTAAGCGTGATTGATAACGTATTACTGGGTCTAGCAGATCTGCGCCATCCACTCTCGCCGCTGCCTTGGCCGCAAACCATGCGCTGCCGGGCAGCAAAGGCGCTTGACGACGTCGGTCTTTTACACCGCTTCGCCGCTCGTACTGCAAACCTTAGCGGCGGCGAACGGCAGCGGGTCGGGGTGGCCCGAGCCTTAATAAGAAAACCCACCCTGCTGCTCGGCGACGAACCTTTTGCCTCTGTCGATCCTGCCTTGATGCAACAAATGGGCGACACCTTGCGGCAAATGGCAACGCGCGACGGAGTAACGGTGATTTTAGTGATGCATCAGATTGACATAGCCTTGTTGCTGGCTGACAAGGTGATTGCGCTGGCGGCGGGTAGTATCGCTTTCGACGGTTCGCCTGCCGATTTCGATGCCGAAAAGCAACAACAGATTTTTCAGTACAGCGGCTCGAATGCAACCCATTTGGTAACTTCTCATTAAGCTGCCGAATTCAGACCTACGAGGTTTTAAAAACATCGTAGGTCTCACATTGCCAATTTCAACTCTCAATCAAGGAGCTAAACATGTTTAAAACTCTATTACGTCTATGTTGCCTGCTGGCACTCATGAATGGCCTGTTGCCGACTCATGCCGCCGAAAACCGGCCGCAAAAGCTGGTAATAGGCTTATTGCCCGGTGAGTCGGCACCGACAGTCATGCGCCTTAACGAACCGTTACGCGCTTATCTGGAAAAACAATTAGACTTACCTGTCGAGCTGGTGGTGGGCGCCAATTATGCCGCGACTGGCGAAGCGTTGCGCTTCGGACGTCTCGACATTGCCTATCTGGGCCCTGTCACCTATATCCTGCAAGCCAAGCGCGCCAAGCTGGAACCCTTTGCCCGGCCGTCCCATGATCTAGTCGGCCCCACATTCCAGGCCGTGGTCATTGTTCCGACCGATAGCCCGGCACACAGCCTTGCCGATTTGAAAGGCAAGGACATCGCCTTCGGCGACCCGGCTTCCACATCGGGTACCTGGGTGCCGCGCTATATGTTCGCCGAAGCCGGGCTGGTTTCCGGCCGTGACTATGAACTGCGCGTGCTCGGGGCACACGATGCCGTCGCCTTCGCAGTTGTTCACCATAAGGTGGCAGCAGGCGGTTTGTCGATGCCGATCTATCAACGCTTGCTCAAGGAAGGCAAAATTGCAGCCGACAGCGTCCGTGTCCTGGCCGAATCGCCGGCAATACCCGAGTATATGTGGACTTTCCGTCCCGGTCTTGATCCTGCTTTCAAAAAGAAAATACGTAAGGCTTTTATCGATGTCACCGACCCGGAAGCGCTTAAGGTATTTCGGGCCCAATCCTTTATTCCTGCCGACGACTCGGATGTGGATCAGGTGCGCCACTGGGTCGATGTGATTGTAGACGCAAACCCGGATGCAGCGGCAATTGTCAAATGAGCGCCGACGCCATGATCGAGACCCGAACAAAACAAATCGGCCCGGATCTGGCCGCGATACTGATGCTGGGTCGGCGTCGAGCTTGGCGCCTGTCGACGGCCTGCATTGTCGCTTTCGGCATCGTTGTAGCGGCATTCATCTATGCCGGGGCGCTTGATCCAAAACGCTATGCCGATACCTTGCCGACCCTTATTACGCTCGCCGGAGATGCTTTCCCGCCCGATTTCAGCCGCTGGCAAAAATGGGGCAAACCCTTGCTGGATACTCTCGCCATGAGTGTGGTCGGCACAGTGCTCGGCGCGTTGGCGGCAATACCGCTGGGCGCCTTGGCGGCTCGCGGTATCGGCCCCGCCGTATTGCGCATCCCGGTATTGCTGTTGTTGAATATCCTGCGCTCCATACCCGGTTTGGTTTGGGGCATAGCCTTCGTGGCTGCGGTCGGATTCGGCCCCCTGCCCGGCATCTTTGCGCTGGCTTGTCATTCCACCGGCATGATAGGCAAATTCTGCGCCGAGCTTCTTGAACATGTGGATCCGGCTCCGGGGGCGGCTTTGCGCAGCCAGGGGGTATCCGAAATCGGTGTGCTGCGCTTTTGCGTCTGGCCGCAGATCCTGCCCCGGTTGATCGACGTCACCCTGTATCGCTGGGAGCACAATGTCCGCGCGGCAACTACACTTGGTGTCGTCGGGGCCGGAGGGCTGGGTCTTGAAATCGTTACCGCTTTTCATCTTTTCGAGTATCGGGAAGCGCTAGCCTTGATCATTGTGTTACTGGCGCTGGTAACCTTGATCAACCTGGCCGGGGCTCGTATCCGTGCTCATTTACTGGGTGTTGTGTCTGCCTGATCAGCTAACACCTTTTGTCCATTCAATGTCGAGGTTATCACACATGTCCGTAGAATCCGCTATTGCCTATATCAAAAAATGCGCAGCGATGAGGCGTTTCGTAGCGCCATCAATGCCTGCGAAGATGAACAAGCCAACTGGCTGTATCTCAAAGAACAGGGGTTCGAATTTTCCAGGCAGGAATTTCTCCAGGCAAGGGACGCTATCTATGCCGAATACGGAATTACGCCGGAATTTTAACCCGCTCTATAGCTATGCTTAGTAGTTAAAAATAGCGCGCGAGCGACACGGATTTAGACCGATAGATATGGATAAGGCAATGAATGAATTTGATCCATCGACTCCTGTAAATCCGTTTAAATCCGTCCAATCACTGTCATCCGTGTTCCATTATAAAACTCCCCTGCCGAATAGCCGGACGTAACGCTTTTTGTGCCAGGCTATATTTCAAACTCACTCAAGGACACCACTGTTTATGATTCAGAACAAGGTTGCCTGAAATGATGCCTAAACGCGCTCAGTCTCGACAACAACAAATCGAAGTCTGGCCTGATGATTCAAGCAGGTTTGACAGAAACAGGCTCATTGAGCAGGAATTGGAAGCGATTTATCAAATCAGCACCGTATTGAACAGCCCACTAAGTCTGCGCGACAAACTTCAAAGCGTGTTGGACTTGCTCCATGAGCTGGTTGGGATGCGTTCCGGCCTAATAGCCTTGCGTGACCAGCAGACCGACGCGATGGCGATCTGTGCTGTGCGTGCGCATAATAGCCTATCCGCCATGGATTCCATGCGCTGCGAACCGGGTGAAGGACTGATAGGAGCTATTACGGATGCCCGTCATACCATCGTAGTCGAACGTATCGCCGACGAGCCCCGGTTTCTTGGCAATCTGGGCTTGTACGACCTAACCCTACCGTTCATCGGCGTACCGATAAGGCTTGGCGGCGACCCAATTGTTGGCGTATTGGCTGCACAATTGATGGACAGTCATTGCTTGAGTGAACGCGCCCGATTTATGGAAATGGTCGCCAACCTCATCGCCGAAAGCGTGGAAATGCTGCGGACTATGGAACAAAAACAAAGGCAGCTGACCGAAGAACGGGACAGGCTTAAACAATGTCTGCACCAGAACTATGGCTTTGAGCACATCACCGGCCACACGCCGGTGATGCTGAAAATCTTCGAGCAAGTGAGACAGGTGGCGAAATGGAACACTACCGTACTGATCCGGGGAGAGTCAGGTACGGGCAAAGAACTTATCGCCGGCGCCATCCATTACAACTCCGCCTGTGCCGACGGGCCGTTCATTAAACTGAATTGCTCGGCCCTGGCCGACAACTTGCTGGAGTCCGAGTTGTTCGGCCATGAAAAAGGGGCGTTTTCGGGCGCCTTGAGCGAACATAAAGGCCGTTTCGAGTTAGCTAACCACGGCACGATCTTTCTCGACGAAATCGGTGAAATCTCCGTTGCCTTTCAGACTAAACTCTTGCGGGTACTGCAGGACGGAGAGTTCGACCGGATCGGCAGCAGCCGGACCTTGAAAGTACAGGTTCGTATTATTGCCGCTACCAACCGCAATTTGGAACAAGCAGTGCAACAGGGTGACTTTAGAGAAGATTTGTATTACCGCCTCAACGTCATGCCTATCAGCATGCCGTCACTACGCGAACGACTCGAAGATATCCCCGAACTTGCCCAAGTATTCCTTACCCGCATTTCCAATCGGCAGGGAGGGCGCCAGCTGGAAATCAAGGACAGTGCGATTCGCCTTCTAATGCGCCATGACTGGCCGGGCAATGTGCGCGAATTGGAAAACACGCTGGAACGAGCCAGTATCATAAGCCATAACGGCATCATCAATCGCGAAGCCATCGCTATGGCCGGCTTGGCGCAGAATCAACGCCCCGTTTCGTTAGCCGTCGACAAAGCCGAATTCAATACGGAAGGTATGGATGAACGGGAGCAGCTTATTGCTGCTCTGGAACGGGCTGGTTGGGTGCTAGCCAAAGCTGCCCGGCTACTCAATATGACCCCCAGAAAACTCTCTTACCGGGTGAAAATATTGAATATCCAGATAAAACATATTTAGTAACTATTCAGGCACAGATTTACACTGATAAACACTGATAAACTGAAATATAAAGAACTTAGCCATCTTGTTATCAAGAGTAATACGAAAGGCAAAAGACTAACAGTGGCTTAAGTATTCAGGCCCATTAGCTCCATACGGCTGGCTTAGTCATTAAACGGTTTGTTTAGAATTTTATGGCTAAATCATCCTATTGAAAAATATATTGTTACGCCAAGACTTTCCAGGTTTTAAAAATCTGGAAGGTCTAAATATGGTCGGGGTCAGAATAGTTACAATCGGTGAATCCGTAGCAGTTTAGGGAGCAGACTTACCTCCCGCCCATGCCGAGGTATGCAACAGGCCAGTCCTGCCGCCTTGGCCAGCCATGGAGGAGGATGTCTTTCCAAAGTTTGCTGTAATCCGGCCAAGGCTACACGAGCCGGTGTGGACTTAGGAACACTGACAGGATGGACACCGGCAGCGACCAATGATGCACTAACAGGCGTACTAATCGATTTGGCATACACCATGAGGCAATCGGCTATGTGGCGTAGACGCATCTGTCTTCTATCATTGCGGCTGTCGCCGCCGGTGTTTTCCCGCACGGCTACCAGGCGGAGTTCTGTAGACGAGACTTGATAGATCAGGAAGCGTCTTGAGGTCATAAAGTCACCGTCAAGACGTTCGCCGTCATCCGAGGCAACTGCCACCCGCAAGGAATTGACCATATCGCCGTTGCCGCCGGATTCGATACTGGGCGCGGGCGTATCGAGCACCTGGATGGATGTCTTGCCATTGAGATAAGACAGCGACTGAGCAAGATATTTTTCGGGCATCTTGCCTAGCGCACTTCTATAAGCCGGAAGCGTCAAGCGCTGGAGCTTGCCCGCAGTGATGGGCATGCCCAGTTCATCCGCCAGAGCCGCGACCAGTTGCGGAACATCCACACCCGGCAGGCAACGGGCGGCCACACCGATGCGGAGCGCCAATTCGTCAGACAGTTGTTTCGCTGCCATAATTTAATCCTCCAAAAACTGGATGCAGTAATCTATCGGACACACAGAGAGACACTGCGGTTCGTCGAAATCACCCTCGCATTCGGTACAGCTTACCGCGTCTATCCTGAAAACCCCGCTCCGGATGCTGATAGCGTGTGACGGGCAAACCGTTTCACAATCACCGCAAGCTGTGCATTCGTCACCGTTAATAATCATAGCCATGTTACCTGCTCCTTGACAGCCGACTTGACTGCCGTTTTAGGGCAATACGCTGATTGCCTGTTACTCTGTTTTCTCGTTCCCGCGTGCGGGAACGAGGTTAACCAACAAACCGGCGAAAACCGGCTGCGGAATAATTCAGAATTCATACTTGAACCCCGCTTGAACCAGTCTCGGCGAACCGGGAAGGATGCCCCGGACGCGATCCGCAATATATTGATTATCCAATAGGTTTTTTATCGATACGTGCAGGTTAAGGCTTTTATATACTTGATAAGAACTCGCAAAGTTGACTATCGCATAACCGTTGATTTTGCCGTATTGGCCCGATAGGGCTTCAATACTGTTCGGGCCGTTAGGGTGATCGGCGCCGGATGCCAAATTCATAAAATCGCTGAACTGTTCGCCGACGAAGACCGTTTCAAGATGTATGTCAAAGCCGTTCGAATGCGCATAGCCCACCGTCGCCGTCAGCAAATGTTCGGGGGCATAAGGCGAACGCTTGCCGGGTCCCGAACCGTACACATTGCCACCCGGACACAGTGGCGATACCGAACCGTCGGACAGCGGCAAACAGTGAAACGCCGAGGTGGTTTCGGCAGTGGGCAACCAGGTATAAGTGATTTGCAGATAAGGATTATGCGACCCATTAAACAATTCGGCAGCATCCAGCCGATTCATGAATTCGATACCCTGAAACAAGGCCCTGCCTTGCGCCACCGGCGTATCGTTACCGCCAACCGTACCGAGTACGGTCAAGGCCTGGTAATCATTGTGAAAGAAAGTCAAATCGGTTTTTACTCCGCGGGCCGGTTTGCTGCGCACGCCGACTTCGTAATTCCAGCTTTTTTCCGGTCCGATTTCGACGCTGTTGCCGTTGTTGTAAACGCTGTCTTCAACGCGCGGCGGTGCAAAACCGCGATGCATGCCAAAAAACAGCGTTGCCTGTTTTAGCGGGCTGTAAGTCAATGCAAACGACGGCAAGGCTTCAGTCATGTCGTTAGCGCCGACGGCCTGCTGTCCGGGCAGCTTGTTATCGCGCCGGTAACTGATCGATTCCACTCTGACGCCGGGCGTGGCGGTCCATTGGCCGAGGATGAATTTGTTCTGCACAAAACCTGCGTAGGCATCGGCAAAACGGTCGTTGTTTTCAATGAGGGTCCCGGTTCTGGCGGTCGGAGTATTGCCGTCCTCGGTCAACCGGTATTGATTCTCGAAATGGGCGCGAAAACCCGCATCCAGTTCGCTGTCGACGCCGAACAACGCGTGTTTGGCATGTAATGTCGGCGCGATGCCCCAAGCTTCGTAATCGCGCAGACGGCCGCGCGTAAAATTACAGCTATCGACATCCACGACCGCGCCGTTCAGGCGAGCGTCACGAAAGCCGCTGCCGCACTGGTTATCGGTCGGCTGCTGGTTCATCTGCCGCCACCAGTCGCGATGAAACGCCGACCAGTAAAAACTCGTCGACAAGGTCACATCGTCGTTGACATGATATTCATGAGTGGCCGAAGTCGCCCAGCGCTGGGTCGTAAAACGGTCGTTTTTAAAAGGATTGTAACGCGGGCCGAAATTGCGGTATTCGGCTTCAGTCAGGCCGAACGTCGCTTGCGAATCTTCCCGGTAAAAATCGCCGCGAAAGATTAATGCATGACGCGCATTAATATCGATGACGCCTTTGAGATTGACGTCATCCAGTTTGGCGAAAGTATTATCGCGCGAACCGTCGCCTTCTTTGTGAATGTAATCGACCATGCCGCCGAATTTGTCCACCATGCCGCCATAGCGCATATGCCCGTTCAGGTAATCCCGGTTGCCGCCGGTAAAACTGGCGAAACCGCCAGGCTTGCGCGTTATTTGCGGGGTCAAATAATTGATGGCCCCGCTCAGCGTCTGCGGGCCGTATTGGGTCAGGTCGGCGCCTTTCATGACTTCAATGCCTTCATAACGTTCGACCGGAGGGTGATAATAAATGTCGTTATCGCCGTAGGGCGCAAAGTTGAGCGGCAAACCGTCTTCCAAAAACAGGGTTTTGGTGGAACGGAACGGATTCATGCCGCGTATGCCGATATTGGGCCGCAGCCCGAAGCCGTCTTCATCGCGCACATTGACGCCGGGTACCTTGCGTAACGCTTCATTGACATTGAACACCTGATCCCTGTCCAGGGTCTTCTGATCCAAAATTGTGGCGGAACCGGATAAACTGTTCAGTCTATCCGCATGGCTTATTATTTCCACAGCGGGCAGTTCTATGGTTTCTTCAGCGTAGAGGTTATTGCTGACGACCAAAGCAGACATCAAAGCCGTTAGACGCGTGCTGACTAAATTCATCTCGAAAACTCCAAATTTTATTCACTGCAAGACTTGCGAGGTTTTACACCGCAGGTACGACACGGACCGGTATCCCCAGCACTTCCACCAGTTTCCGCCGCACCCCGCCGAGCGTCTGCCCGGCCAGGGTGCAGGTGGTGCAGGCGCCGCTGAGTTTAATGAAGATCCTGAGACCTTCGATCTTGACCAGTTCAAGGTCGCCGCCATCCTGCTGTACTGCGGGTCTAAGGGTTTCGACCGTAGCGGCAACCAAGTCGTATGAAATGTCTGCGTCGCTGTAATCGGTGGCGTCTAGGATGGGGTCAGAATCTGATTCCATGGGTTTTCTCCTGTATCGGTTGTGGTATGAATTGCGCTGTAGCCTTGACGGCAGCCGCTTCTTGCCGCAGCCGCTCAAGGCTCAGATTATCGCGTCGTAAATAATAATGGCGCAGTACGCGCAGACTGCTTTCAAGTTCATTAGCCGGTTCAGCTCCCGCCTGTTGATGCAGGCATAGCCACTCCCGGAAACTGATGGATGCCAGATGCCTGCGAAAATCGGCATGGTCGATTTGCTGCGAAGCACCCAGAGTTAGCAAGTCAGGCTCGGCTACATGGAAAACATCCAGTTTGCCGCGAAGTGCGGCAAATGTGGTGTGGCCCGCATCGCCGTTTGCAGCGATGACCGCCGAATCCAGCTGGTAACCCAACGCGGGATGATCGACATAACCAATCAACATCCTGCAATCGGCGGCCCGATGACAAAAGTCCGCCGTTACCGGCTCTAGTGGATCCAGGCATAACAAAGTGCCGTGGTTTTCGATACGCGGCAGCACCCCCTCCAGAAAGTTCAGCAATTCGGCCCAGGCCGAGTGATCATCAAGATCGCCGCGAAACCGTTCGCCGCCCAATACCAGCGTGCGTCCACCAAGATCACGACAGACTTGCGACATAAGCACTACAAATTCAACAGCGCTTTGCCGGGCTTGACTGCCTTGGAAAAACCCCATCCCGGTTTGTCCTTGCAACAGCGAATGCAGGCCGACGATTTCCAAACCCGCCTGTTGTGCCGACTGCCTGAAAGCTGTTACTTCGGCATTGCTTGGGCCGGTGCAACCCGTCCCCCAAGTCCAGGCAGGCGACACTTCCACACCGGCAAAACCCATTTCGGCTATCTTCGGCAACCAAGCGGCCTGATTTTTCTGAGGCAATGCTATAGTCGATACGGCTAGTCTCATTTACATACTCCGTCGTTAAACAGCGCTAAAAACTTAATGAATAGCAACGGCCGACGCCGCCTGCCTGTCTAACGCCCCTGAGTCGCCGCCACCATCCCAGCCTTGTTCGGCCATCGCGTCGAAGCGGTCTGCCGATTTGGTTTTGGCTTTTGCCTTTTCTACCCAGGCCAGCCCGCCCTCGCCCAAGGCCATGCTGATTTCATTAAGATGATCGAGTATGGCGCTGCCGGTGTTGACGATAATGGGCTGAATACCGGCCGCCATGATCCGCTTGATCGAGGACGCGCCGATGGATGCCGCATAGACGGCGGCGCAGTCTTTTAAAAACTCCAGTTTGGAGGCGACTTTATCTTCATGAGACATCGGCACTGCATCAGGATGAACCGGAATTTCCTCAATGAGGAAGGCGTTCTGACCGACCGGCACGTTTTGAAAGCGGTTATCCCCGGTCATGACTGCCGGCACGAATTCGCCGATAGCAACCAATTCGGCCTGACCGGGCGCGACTTCGTAGATGACAAAGCGCTCGCCGGCGCCGAAATGCAGGTTGACATGAGTTTGATCGCTGGAAGCAAAGGCAACTTTTATCATTTTCTTATCTCCGTTTTAGTGCATGCATGCCGCTTGTGAATGATTGACATCGGGGACCGCATCTTGCCGGTAAATCGAACGGTAAGATGTGATTTCGCGGCGTTGCCATGTAATCAGATTAGCGGTATCAAATAGAATCTGCCGCGACCCGGCGTAACCGATCCAACGTCTGGCAAATCCGCCGTAGCGGTCGTACAGCGGAAATCCGGCGCGCAACAACGGAATGCCAAGCTGTCTGGCAAGTTCGGCGCCGTGAGAATTGGTAACCAGAAAATCCGCGCCAGATTCCCTGACGCCTTGCTCCAGGTCTTCCAGATCGCCGACTACGACTCTGTCCACCGGCAAATCGGTCAGCGTCTCGCTACGTACCGAGGACACCGCGGTCGGCACGTCTACGCCCAAATCCTTAAAAAAGCGAACCAGCATCCCCAGCAACTCCGGATCGGCAGCCACGGCGGCCTGAACGCCGCCGAACTGCAAATGGCAATCCACCATCGCGTCGAGCAGCTGGGCGCGCTGCCTGACGATTTTGCGCGGCACCTGCTTACCGCTGATAGCGCTGAGCGTGGCCGTAAAATCATCGCAAGCGTCCAGCCCCATCAGCCCGGCAAAACGATAATCCGGAACGCCGGTACGGACTTTTAAAAGATCGGCAGCCTTATTCAGCGACGACCCGACCACCAGGGTGGCAACCGACTCGCCCATCATCGCGATGCGGTTTCGATCAATCCCGCCGGTCGTTAAAGTGGAAAAGCCCAGTTGCTCGATATGTCCATCCAACGAATCACCAAGATCAGGCAATAACAGCGGCTGCAAGCCGAAAGCGCTAACCCACTCCGCCACGGTTTCAACGTCGCCGGGCGTCAACATTGACGACAGCAGGACATTGACTTGCTGCGGTTTGCGAGCCGATACGCGGCTTTCCGGCACCAGTGTGGCGATAATCGCTTCCACTGCGGCGGCAAAACCGGTTTCCAGACAGCCCAGGGTATCCGGAGTATTAACCGGGGCCACGGCCACCTGCGCATAGTCAGGATAAGCGGCCCGAAATTCCCTGATCGAGCCTAAAATATCCGCGCCCTGAGTCTCCGACAAACCTGTCGTCACCAGGCCTATCAAATCCGGCTGATTGCGTTCGCTAATCGTCTTCAAGGCCTCGACGATATTGGCGTCGGCCCCCATCACCGTGACCGCATGATCTATTGCCGTCGTTTGCAACGGAATCGGTTCGCGAAAATGCCGGGTGAAAAACACCCGGCTGAAGGCTGTGCAGCCCTGTGCGCCGTGTTCAAGCGGCAAACAGCGATTGATTCCGAAGAAAGCCAGCGAAGCGCCCATGGACTGGCTGACTTTAAGCGGATTAACGGTTAATGCTTTATTTGGAAAAATAATGTTGGCCACGATAGTTTCCTGATTAGGCTAGGGTTAAGAGCAATCCACCAAAAAATCGTCCACGAAAGACACGAAAAGCACGAAAAACGCCGCAACACAATTCTTTCGATTATTTTTTTCGTGCCTTTCGTGGACTGTGTTTTGCCTATAGTGCAAATTTTTAATGGGGTATTCTTTATCGGGAATCATCTAAGCTCTCCCTGAGTTTGTACCGAACGGCTATGAAAGCCGCTGTCTAGGAGCAACGCGGGATTTCCGCCCCCGATTTCGGGTAACGAACAGCTCCCCGTACTATCCCAGGGCGCCGGTTTATGCAGCTTGCTCCAAACCGGATTGTTGATGGCATAGCTGAGCTGCTTGGCCAGTTCAACGATGCCGGCGTAACCGGCATAGCCGAAGTCCCGTTCGTGATTGATGTCCAGAAAAGGAATGCCGGATTTCAGCGCCGCCTGTAGATAGCGGCCACCGGCGATCAAAATGTCCGCGCCGTATTCGCGGCACGTCGCCATCAGCGCGGTTTGATCGTTATCGTCGATCATGCGCGTATTCTCGCCCATCAGTTCGCGGATACGCGCCTTGTCTTCCTCGGTGGATTTTTCAGTACCGCTGGCCACCACCGTCATTTGCAAATCCTGTAACGCCGAAATCACCGACCAGGACTTGACGCCGCCGGAAAAAATCAACGCCCGCTTGCCCTGTAATCGTACCCGCCAGGGATCCAAAGCGATTTTCGTCGCCTCCTCCTCACGCGCTATCAAGGCTTCGGTGCGCATGGTCAGGTCCGGGTCGTCCAGACGCTTGGCAAAATCCCGCAACGCCTCTGAAGTATCGGCGATACCGTAAAAACTGCCTTCAAAGAACGGCGCGCCGTAATCGTCGTGCAATTTTCTGGCGACGTTCAACATGGCCTTGGAACACACCACCATATTGACCTCGGCGCGGTGCATGCTCTGTACTTCATGAAAGCGGGCGTCGCCGGACAGGGTGCAAAGTATGCGCAGTCCCAGCTCGTCGAATAACGGTGCTACCCGCCAGAACTCACCGACGATGTTGTACTCACCGATCAGGTTAACGTCATGAACCCGGATGCCGGGACGTTGCACGGCGTCCGGCACCGGATCGGGCTCGCGCGTGCCGATCACATGCTTGTACAAGGTCTCGCCCGCGATGCGGTTACCCATGCTCTTACCGCCGTAAAATCCGGCACAGTCAACCGGCACCACCGGTACGCCCCAGCGCTGGGCGGCCGCCTTGGCGGTGACCTCGATGTCGTCGCCCTGCAAGGCGGTAACGCAGGTGCTGTAGATAAAAACCGCGGCAGGCCGGTATTTGTCGATGGCTTCTTTAATCGAAAAAAACAAGCGCTTTTCGCCTCGCCCCATGATCACGTCCATCTCGGAAAGATCGGTGGTCATGCCTTTACGGTAAAGAACAGGCCCGGAAGAACGGGTGCCGCGCGCATCCCAGGAACTTCCGGCGCAACCGATGGGGCCGTGGACAATATGCGCGACATCGGCAATCGGCAGCAACGCGATCTGAGCGCCGTCGAATGCGCAACCGCCCTGGGTGGCGCCGGGTTGGCCTTTGGCGCAGCCGCTCTTGGCGCCGTGATTATGCGCGCAGGCAGGCTCGTCGAGTAAGGCCTGAAGGTCTTGGTTATCCATGGTGTTCTCCGAGAGAGGGTGATGACAGTAATATTGCAACATCAATGCCATATCGGCCTAATGCTCGGAGAAATCCGGCTCGGCGGCCTTACCCGCCAGTCTGCGCGCCTGCTCCAGCTCTTCCTGGGTCAACAGGGAATCGCGCACCCGATTAAAGACCGGATTGAGATACTGATCCAGCCGGTTGAACAAATCGGAACGCTGCTTTAGCGCGTTTTTACGAAAACGTAAACATCGGTAACACATGGCCGAACGGGGCGGGTGTCTGTCGGCGGGCAATCTGTAGGCGAGCGCGAACAGACGGATGCCGGTCGCCAATACTTCCCGGAAGGCCCTGAACCACCAGGCCCGGCGGTAACAAAGCTGTTCAAGGCGTATTGTGCAGATATTGCAGGTGGCGATGGTTGCAGGCGCGGTTTTTGAAGCGGTCTTTGAAACGGAATGGAGTTGCATTGTTTTTGCCCGGTTCGTTATGAATACCAAACAAACTGTGCAAACATCAGGCCAGCTGTTTAAGCCGGGTTGATGTGGCGGCGACTTTAGTCGCCGATTGAGCTATATAGGATTTTCCACGTTCCCACGCGCTGCGTCACTGCCATTAAGTTAAGCGTTGTAGGAGCGGGCCGTGCCCGCGAGAAAGTGCTACAACGCTGTAATCTCCGCGCAAATGTCGCGGGCGCGGCCCGCTCCTACAGCGCGGTAGGATGTGGTGAACGCAGTGAACCGCATCAATCGAGGACGACGCGAACGGTGCGGTTCGTTCCTCACCGCACCCTACCAATATTCTCGTTTAAACATTATAGGACAAGACAATAGGATGGAGAGCGGTAGCGAAACCCATCGTTGCCGGGATTTTATTGATGACGGTTGATGGGTTTCACTGCGTTCTACCTATCCTACTTCGAGATGTGTATAACGACGAGCGCAACGCATGGGAACGAGGGAAACAGATCACCCGAGTTTCAGGTATTTAGCGTACCGATAGGTACAAAATAGACGTCAGGTGTACCTTTGTGTGCAGTTCCAATGAGTCGTTTAACATTTTTTACTCCTCGTTCCCACGCTCCCGCGTGGGAATGC
The DNA here is from genome assembly GCF_036845245.1 of Methylobacter sp. Lineage (NCBI taxonomy): Bacteria > Pseudomonadati > Pseudomonadota > Gammaproteobacteria > Methylococcales > Methylococcaceae > Methylobacter > Methylobacter sp. Next base: position 40,901 of record NZ_DAIUEH010000033.1, on the reverse strand, counting down.
ATACGGCACTAAAGCCCGGCAATCATTTGTTAAACGCGATGAAAAATATTCTGAGTTTTCAAAGCCTGTGCGCCAAGGCCTAGCCTCGGTCTGCATTCCCACGCAGGAGCGTGGGAACGAGGCGAACTGCTCCTGCATCGCCTAGAGGCACCTACTGTTGGTGCCTCTAGGCGATGCAGGAGCAATTGCCGAGAACACGAAGTTTTATTCTTCGTGTCCTTCGTGGTGAAAATGTTTTTGGACACAAAAGCACACAAGTCAGGCTCAGCGATAATCCTTATGATTGAGCGCGTACTTGGCCATACGCAGGCCAAGTATGCGCCGGGTTAACCCTAATTGGGCCGCCGCCTCGGTGGTATTGCCGTGATGCAACTTCAGCGCTTCGACTATCATCTCGTATTCGATCGCATTAAGCCTGGCGTCTAGGCTGCCCACCCCGCCGGTCACCTCGGATACCACCGGAGGTTGCAGCGATGGCGGGAGATGGTAGCCGTGGATAACGCCGTCGTCTGCCAGCACCATCGCGCGGGCAATGATATTCTCCAGTTCGCGCACATTGCCGGGCCAGTGATAGCACAGCAGCATGTTGATGGCCGGTGTGGAAATCCTATGGATGGCTATGCCCATCTCTTCGGCGAATTTGGCGACTATAAAATCGGCCAGTTCGATAATGTCGTTGCCGCGCTCCCGTAGCGGCGGTATCGTGATCGGAAACACGTTGAGGCGGTAGTAGAGATCCTCCCGGAATTCGCCGTTGGCTACCATCTCAGGGAGATCGCGGTTGGTCGCGGCGATGATTCTCAGATTGACCTTGATCGGCACGTTGCCGCCGACCCGTTCGAAGGTTTTCTCCTGAAGCACCCGCAGCAGTTTGGCCTGCATCGGCAGGGAAAGTTCGCCCACTTCGTCAAGAAAAATGGTGCCACCGTTCGCCTCCTCGAAACGGCCTTTCCGCAGTGCCGTGGCGCCAGTGAACGAGCCTTTTTCATGCCCGAACAACTCGCTCTCGATAATGCTTTCCGGCAAGGCCGCGCAGTTAAAAATGATGAACGGCTCCGCGCTGTTGGGGCTGTTGTAGTGGATGGCGTGGGCGACCCGCTCCTTGCCGACCCCGCTTTCGCCGAGAATCAGGACCGTGGTGCGCGAACGACTGACCTTTTCGATCAAGTTGAACACTTCCTGCATCGGTTTGGAGTTGCCGACAATATTGTCCGGTTTAAACTTTTTCTTGAGGGCGTTGTGCAGGCGCCGGTTTTCCGCCTCAAGCTCAACTTTACGGACGTTTTCCAACAAATGCAGCTCTACCGCATAGGCTGTGGTAGCGGCCAGTATCGACAGGATTTCGACGTCAAGTTTGAGCAGGCTTTGGTTGTCGTAGATGCGCTCGGCGCTGATGGTGCCCATCACTTTGCGGCCGCGCATGATCGGTACGCACAGAAAGGACAACTTCGAGTCGGCCACGTCGTCACGGCTGCCGGTCCGGTTCAGGAATTCGGGTTCTTCGCTGATGCGCGGTACGATGATGGACTGGCCCGATTCCACGACCTTGCCGGTGATGCCTTCACCTAGAAAATAGACGCCTTTTGCCGCTTCCTCGTCGGTCAGGCCGAAACTCTCGTGTATGAAGATTTTGCCGTAATCCGTGTTGTAAAGCGTCACCATGCCACGGATCACTTTCATGTGCCGCTTCATCAGGCGAACCAGAATCTGCAAGGTCGTCGACAGGTTGCCGGTCTCGGTGACAATCTGGCTCATTTCAAATAACAGTGGTAACAAATCGGTACGGCACTCACCGAAATCGCATTCGCAATAGTGGGGCGCTGGGGAATTCATAGCAGTTCCTCGGGTAAAGGTAGCTTCGTTATATCCTATATTACATAACGAATAAATAATATAGTAGCAATAATAATGCCGGGAACAATCAAAATTTCTCTGCATCCAACCTGTACATCCGGAATGGCTGATCGCTGCATACCCGCCTATCTGGCGAAAAGCAGAGCTCCCCTAAATCGTTTTTAACAACGATCTATTTACCGCGACGGCTTAATCGACAAAATCGGCCAATTCCCAAGCCTATAAATACCTGGCATATGTATTGCTGCAAAAAAACAAACTTCATCACAACCTGATACAGGAGATACATCATGCTCACCCTCACCGAAAACGCCATCACTGCGGTTAATCGCTTCCTGCAAAACTCCACGACCGGCGCAACCGGCATCCGCATACAGGTTTCAGGCGGTGGTTGCGCCGGCCTGCAATACGGCATGATGCTGGAGTCGACAGGCACCGAATCGGATACTGCCATCGAAACTGGCGGCGTCAATGTTTTCATAGACGCCGAAAGCCTGCCCTTGGTTCAGGGCATCACCATCGATTTCGAACAAAGCCTGGAAAGCTCCGGCTTCACGTTCAGCAATCCCAACGCGAAATCCTCCTGTTCCTGCGGCAGTTCCTTCTCGGCCGATACTTGATTGCAAGCATGACTTCCACACCCGCCATCATTATCAACGACACGACGCTCAGGGATGGTGAGCAATCCGCCGGGGTGTCGTTCTCTTTGGAAGAAAAAATCGAAATCGCCCGGCGCTTGGAGGCGCTCGGCGTGCCGGAACTGGAGATCGGTATTCCCGCGATGGGAGAAAAGGAACGGGAAGAAATCAAAATCCTGGCGGAATTGGGGCTCAAGACCCGGCTAATGGTCTGGGCCAGAATGCGCCGGGAAGACCTGGCGGGCTGCGTCGGCTTGGGCGTGCACTACGTCAATCTTTCGATACCGGTATCCGACCAGCAGCTTGCCGGCAAATTGGGCAGGGATCGCAAGCATGTGCTGGCGACTATTCACAACTGCGTGCGCGAAGCAAGGGATATGGGATTTGCCGTGTGCATCGGCATGGAAGATGCCTCGCGGGCGGACCAGGACTTTCTGTGCACAGTCGCGGAAACGGCCCAACAAGCCGGAGCCGTGCGCATCCGCTATGCCGATACGGTGGGCATTATGGAGCCCTTCAGGCTGGCTGAGCGGATTAAACGGCTACGCGCCGCGACCGATCTGGCTATTGAAATGCACGCCCACGACGACCTGGGGCTTGCGACAGCCAACACCCTGGCAGCGGCCGTAGCCGGAGCGACCCACGTCAACACCACCGTTAACGGCCTCGGCGAACGGGCCGGCAACGCGGCGCTGGAAGAGGTTGTACTCGGGCTGCACCAGCTGCACGGACTTGACACCGGCATCGACCTCAGTAATTTCCTGCCACTGTCCGAAAAAGTGGAAGCGGCCTCCGGGGAACCCTTGGGCTGGCGTAAAAGTTTAGTCGGCAAGCGCGTGTTCAGCCATGAAGCCGGGATACATGTCGACGGATTGCTCAAAGACCCGGCCAATTACCAGGGGGTAGACCCCGCGCTAGTCGGCCGCCGCCATCAGCTTATTCTGGGTAAACACTCGGGTTCCCGCGCGGTCATCGAAGTTTATGAAAGACTCGGCATTGCGCTGAGTCAGCCGCAAGCTCATTGTCTACTGGCATTGATTCGACAATTTGTAAACCGCTACAAGCGGACGCCGGAAGCGTCGGAATTGGCCGGGTTCTATTCCGGTTTGTATCCAGGTTCCGCCGCTATACCAAACACCCTCCTCAATTAACCGGATTTTTATGAGCCGCGCAAACATCATAGCCGAAAACCCGATAATCCACGCAGCCGCCCTGCCCGCCGCCAACTACACCGCAACCCGAGAAGCATACCAGGAAATACCGGTCGCAAAGCCTGCATGGTACATGCTGATGCGCGAGGACGTCTGCTGCGTCCAGGAGCGTGACCCGGCTGCACGCAACAGCCTCGAAGTTTTCCTCACCTATCCCGGCGTTCATGCCGTGCTTTTCTATCGCGTCAATCATTGTTTATGGCAAAGCGGCTGGAAACTGACAGCCCGCTGGCTTTCGTTCATGGCGCGCTGGCTGACCCATGTCGATATTCACCCCGGCGCCAAGATAGGCAGGCGCTTTTTTATCGATCACGGCACCGGCGTTGTTATCGGTGAAACGGCGGAAGTGGGCGACGACGTTACGCTTTATCATGGCGTTACGCTCGGCGGTACCACATGGAACAAGGAAAAGCGCCACCCCACTCTGGGCAACGGGGTCATGGTCGGCGCCGGCGCCAAAATCCTAGGCCCAATCATATTGGGTAACCACGTCCGGGTAGGCGCTAACTCAGTCGTCGTTAAAAACGTCCCCGCATACTGCACCGTTGTCGGCATTCCCGGACGGGTGATCCCGCATAAAAGCGGAAAAAGCCAAAACGATGCCCAGATAGATCCAGATTATGACTTGGTTTCCGACCCGGTAGGAAAAGCCGCCAGTTGCATGATGGCAAGAATGGATAAACTGGAAATGCACTTGGCTCATCAGACTCGTGAACCCGGGCAATGCCGCCATTGCGAAGCCTGTACGGTTTGCCGAGGCATAAATATATCGCGGCAAATTAAAGACTCATGAAAATCTGAACGCTTGGTTTTGCTTCGTTTCATTCAAAAACTATCATACGGTCGCACCGTTCTGCTTTTATAACTAACAGCAATTGAGATTTTTTATTTGGTTAACAGCCTTGCCCGCATCTTGAGATACCGCACCGAGTATCACGGCACTGCTTTCGAAAACGGCATAAACCGACATGCCGGGACTCAACCCTGATACTTCGGCATTGGCTTCGGATATTCTGGCGATAAGACTATCGCCGCCAGACAGCTGAACCACTACCACTGAATTTACGTCATCATGTTGGACAAGCAGCACCGTGCCGCACAGGTAGTTACATGCCAGCCGAAAGTCGTCGCATGAATCGGGGACGACAAAAATCTCCGCGGCATTGATCAGCACTAACATATCATTACAGATGCCGAGTTCAAGTTGCCTAAACTCCGACAAAGTGAGTAATGCAATAATCTGTTCGCCGCCCTTTAATTCGACAAATACTTCGGCATTAACAGCACTCGTTTGGATGACAACAACAGTACCAAGTAGTTGATTGGTTGCGCTGGTTTTGATTGACGGCGGTTTCAGAAGCCGCATTACATCTGGATCGTCCGCCAGGCTCTGATTGAGTTTCTGCAAAAACTGCTTGTGCCGTAGTTCCAGGCGAGTAAACAACAGCAACAGCGAACGACCGGCGACAGTCAGGCAGGTACCTCCCCCCTTACTGCCGCCGGTTGAGGTAACAATTAAAATTTTGGGGGCAAGATTATTGGCACGCGCTATCATCTGCCAAGCACCTTTGTAACTCAAACCCACTTGTTTGGCAGCCTGATTGATAGAGCCGCTTTGATCTATCGCCTTTAACAAGCTAATCATGCGGCTATCCAATGTACCAACCAAACGCAATTCGCTCTCAACCCAATTTTGGGTTATGGAACATTCTTTTTTTAGCGACATGTCATTATCTAAATTATAGAGTACGATTCAAAAGCACTAATCCTTTCGGGACAAGCATTATTTGTCAGCCTAAAAAATTATTTAACCCACAAAATCACATCAAGCACTTGTGCTTTTCGCGGACCAACTGCGTTTTTTAGGTTCAACGACATCAACCTGCTTCCGGTTAAGCTTATATATTTGTATACGTAATACATTATATTGGTATTAAATCTTAGCCAGAATGATTCGAATAAGTTCCGTTCTACATAACCGCTCCGACGATACTGGATTAAAAGCAGCAAGTAATAGGCCATCTGTAATATTGCAAAACAAATTTCTTACAGTGTCCAAGTTATCCCACGGGCAGCACTTACTGGATAGTTGTCTCGCCCTCTGATAAACAAGACAGAGTTGTGTGTAACGATGATCGTAGCGCATGAGAATGAGGCAAGTATTTCCGAAAAGTTTTCTATGTGTTTTACAGGCAAAGAATCAATGACCGAACAACAGACGATGAATTACAGAAGCTATATCAAGCAGTGATGTCAAAGCAATAGCCAGCGCATTTAAAATTCACAAGAAAAGCACCAAATAAAATACAAATCCAGTAGTTTTTGGTTATTTTTTATTTGTTTTAATGCCAAATATCGCGAAATATTTTTCCGCTGTTTTTCTCTGTATCTTATTGAATAATTAGTGTAAATGTGGTTTTTTGGTCTTTATATTGGTACGAGCCAAACAAATGACTCCCCACATTATGCCCATTTATCCAGTGAGCATTTAGCGGGTTATGTAGACAGATTATCTACATTCCGAGCGACAGCATCGGGCGTTATAGCTACGATTTAGCTACGGGACATTAAAATGAGTTGGATGAAATAAGCTAACTTATTGAAATCATGGAGCCAATGATGGGAGTCGAACCCACGACCTACTGATTACGAATCTCTTGGCAACCCCTACCGCCACCTACTTACACACCCTGTAATACCTTTAAAATCGCAGCCTAACATATTCCTTTACTACCGCCAAATACTGTTTATTATGGTGACTCGTGGTGACTTATGGGTGACTCAAAAAATAGGTGCATATCGTGAAGCTGACTAAAAAATTTATAGATTCCCAAACCCATAACGGGAAAGCAAAGCATATTGTTTGGGATGATGAGATACCGGGTTTCGGTGTTCGGATTTACCCTACCGGCAAAAAATCCTTTGTGCTGGACTATCGGGATAACAACCGGAAAAACTTAATGGTGATCGGGAGTTATTCTGTTTTAACACTGGATCAAGCCCGGAAGGATGCAAGGGCAAAACTTGTTGGGCTTAACAATGGTATTAATCCATTACAGGAGCGGCAAAAAGAGCGACAAGGTAAATTGATTAAGGATTTATGCGCGGCTTATATCGATCGTCATGCCAGCAATAAAAAATCAGGCGGGGACGATATAACAAGGCTCAACCGGTTTATTATCCCTGAATGGGGCAACCTGTTAGTAACCAACATCAAACGCGCCGATGTGGCTGCCCTGCATTCTAAACTTGGAAAGCATGGGCACTACCAAGCAAACCGGGTCTATTGGCTATTATCAAAGATGTTCAACTTGGCGCGGGTTTGGGGATTTGTTCCTGAAGACCATGTAAACCCTTGCTTTGGAATTGAGAAATTTAAAGAGGAGAAAAGGGAGCGGTTTCTATCACAGGAGGAGTTCCCCCGACTTGTTGAGGCCATTAACAAGGAGTTAAACACTTATGTGGTGGCTGCTATCTGGCTTTACCTATTAACCGGGGTTCGTAAAGAGGAGCTGTTACCGCTTAAGTGGTCAGATATTAACCTGGATCGCAAAGAGTTAAGGTTAGCTGATACCAAGAACGGAAAGCCTCATTATTTGCCTTTGAGCGTTGCCGCCCTGGATGTTTTGAGCAAAGTACAACGTGTAGAGGGCAACCCTTTTGTAATCGTCGGCAGGAATCCCGGCTGTCATCTGGTAAACATTGCCAAACCTTGGGAGCGTATTAGAAAAGAGGCTGGGTTAGAGGATGTCCGATTACACGATTTACGCCGAACTGTGGGCAGCTGGCTGGCTCAATCCGGCAACAGCTTACACTTGATCGGTAAAGTCCTAAATCACTCAAATCAGAGCACCACGGCGATTTATTCAAGGTTTGGTCAAGACAGCGTCAGGGATGCTCTTGAGCAGCACGGACAACAAATAACCGGATTGATGGGGTTGTGAGGTAGGTATAGAGGGAAGCGGTCATAGGGGAGTCCATTTAATAGAGTCCCCAGACCGTTTAAAAATATAACTGTGTTACTGGGCGCGGGCTTCGGAAAACTTAAAGTTTAAATTCACTGTAAGCATTTAGATTTAATAGTATTCCGTTCTGCTGGACTAATATCCAAATCATATTTGTCAACGACATAAAGAAAAGAGCTTACGTAAGAGCAATGATAAGAGGTGCTGGGAGGCATCCACTCCGCCGGGGATTTGTCACCTTTGCTTCGATTTACGCTTGCTGAAACTGGCAATAAATTTGAAATATCATTGTAGAACTGTTTTTTTAATGCAGCCGGCCAATTTGCCGCCCCGTGGTCATGAGCATAATGTATAGGGACGATGTGATCTATGTCTAGGTCTGATTTTGAGGTGTAATTAATCCCTGTATAAGGGTCTGTCCACAACCCAGCGGAAAAATTACAGGCGGTTGTGCTGTATTGGTCAAATGTAAGCAATACCTCATCTCGCGTATTAAAACAGTCACCGTCATCATTTCCCCAGTCGCCCCAGTCATCACGATTATAAGCCGTGCTTGACCGGTCTTTGGAGTTATCCTTTAAATCGATTAGTGATAAAGAGTAGCCGTTTAATATAAAGGACGCGCGGTAATTTACATTATCAACGCCAATGTTAAGGACCGTGATCAAGTTTGTTAAATCACTATATTTGGCCGAGTAACCAAAACAAGTATTTTCCTCTTTAGCTACGTTATCAAGCAGAAACCTTAAGCCGTCGTAAATAATGGAGGCGTTAAACAAGCCCATTGTAGTGTTAATACAGCTCAGTTTGATGCTGCCTGGGACATATTTGCTATTGAGCGCGATTAAATCGCCACTAATTACCTTCTTGTCTTGAGGTGGCACGGATGGCGAGGACCGGGGTAGAGTCGGAGTCACACAAACGTTGTTTTGAAGTACCTGTGGAGGCAAACAAGTCGGGGTTGGAGTCACACAAACGTTGTTTTGAAGTACCTGTGGAGGCAAACAAGTCGGGGTTG
>NZ_DAIUEH010000033.1:0-32115 GCF_036845245.1 Methylobacter sp. | reverse complement strand
TCACACAAACATTGTTTTGAAGTACCTGGGAGGGTAAACAAGTCGGGGTTGGAGTCACACAAACATTGTTTTGAAGTACCTGGGAGGGTAAACAAGTCGGGGTTGGAGTTGTGATTGTTCCTACGTAGCAGTTATAAGTGATACTTATGCATGCATTACCGCATGGTTTGCCTTTCGTGCAATTTTTAGCTACTGCTAAAGGAGATGCTAAAAAAAGTATGAAGCTAAGGATAGTAAAGACACTTTTTGAGTTCATGCTTTTTGTAATATTTTATGAATCGGCTAGATCGTAGTGTCTGCTTCAACTTACAAACACCAAGGCTAAGCGGTTAAGAATTGCGGCTGAGTCTAACTGATCCTGATTTATTGCGCCACCCCTTTTAAGAGTAGAGCTGGAACCGGTTAAGTGCTGGAAATGTATCGATCAACTCCCCGGTGAGCGTATAACGCGGAGCATTTTTTCAGTGAGACCGGCAGTCATTGCCGCAAATTTTCCAAAAATCAGCCATTATTTTGATTTATTTTCAGGGGTAAACTCCCCTAGAGCCCCAGGGGTTATGTGGCAATTTAACCTATATTTTACAGTTACTTACGAATCGTAACTATTAGACGATACCGGCTGTGCAACCTCATACTTATACGTAGTACTACTTACACTACGGAGTTTAATAAATGAGCACACAGAACACAAAAACAGCACTCACCGAGGCCGAACTAGCGGACAGATGGTCAGTGTCTATTCGCACATTGCAAGATTGGAGGCGGCGAGGTACAGGGGTCGGTTATTTAAAGTTAGGAAAGGCAATCCGTTACCCTCGTGAAGTTGTCGAGCGGTATGAAGCCGAGCACACGGGGAATGTGGGCGGTGCCGCATGACTCCCCGGCGCGCCAACGCCGGGGAGTCCAAAAACCTGCGCCAAAAGTCTAACACAACCCCTATGTATGTAAAGCTGTGGGTGGTTTTATGACTAAAAAAGCAAAGCGAATAAAAACCACCACGTTACAAGAAGCCGTTAAACAGGCTTTGAATTGTTCGTGTGATATTCCAGAAGATGGTTATTTCAAAAATGACGAGGGCAAAAACTGTTGGATTAGGGCGTTTTCAAAAGGCTTTACTTTCGGGGACTTTACCTATCCTGAAACTAAGTATGTTTGGTTCAATCCGAAAGGCGGTGATCCAATGTCGGATGCCAAAAAGCTTGCCCAAGATGAAAAAACAACAGAGCGACAATACCGGGTCTCCATCAAATCTAGGGCTACGTGGGAGCAACTAAGAGACGCGCCAGAGGACCACCCCTACTTGATTGAAAAGAGCGTCAAACCCTACGGTGTTCGGGTAGATGGCGCTGGCCGGTTGGTTGTCCCCATGTATTGGGAGGGCGAACTATTCAACTTACAGACTATTACAGGAGCCGGAGAAAAACGGTTTTTGCCGGGGGGAAAGAAGAAAGAATGTTATTACCTTGTAGATATGCCCGAGGGTTGCCCTTCTGGGTGGCTAGATCGTATCCACCCTTCAGGTGTAACGCTACCCTACCCGTTTGGCATATCCGACGACATTATACTGATTTTGGTTGAGGGGTTTGCCACCGGCTGTAGCGTCTATGAGGCAACCGGGAACCCTGTATTTGTTTGCTTTGATGCCGGTAATTTAAAGCCTGTTACGGAGTGGGTGAGGGCTTGCTGCAAGTCCAATACCATTGTGATTGTAGGCGATTGGGACGAATCAGGGACCGGCCAACGGTGCGCCAGGGAGGCAGCGCTTGCCGTCGGCGGCAAGGTTGTACTTCCTGCCCGCAACAGCTCAGGGGTGTCACATGCCTATTAAAAAAATAAGTGATGCCAATGACATAGCCACAACCCAAGGCCTTGGCGTTTTAAAAGACATGCTAAGCCCGGAAGCTCTTGCAGTCCTGCCGGTAGAAAAGCCCTTACCAACACCCCGTGTAATGGGTGGCGTGGATGTACGAGACGGAACGGCGGACACTCGCCCCCTATCGGAGCTGGGCAACGCGTGGCGTTTAATGGATAGTTTCGGTTCTGACATCAGATATATTCCGGAAGCAAAAGCGTGGCTATATTGGGGTGGTGGGGGCTGGGCGTGGGACCCCGACGGCGTTACAGTTCGGCGGCTTGCAGCGGCATTGCCGGACCAAATCTACCGAGAGGGAGCCGACCACCTGGATGATGCGGAGGACTTCGTAAAATGGTCTAGAGCCTCCCAGAAAATACGTATCAGGGATGCAGCGGTGACATTCTTGCAAGACTTTGAGGAAATCCGCTTATCTATAGTGCTAGTTGATGCAGACCTTTTTTTGATAGGTTTCGACAATGCCAAACAGGTTCTTGATTTAAAAATAGGGAGGGGCCGACCAGCACTGAAAAACGATTACATCACCAAATCGTTAAAAGTTGAGGTTATTGGCGATGCTAAGTTAGCGGTTCGTTGGCTGGCATTCTTAACAGAAATTTTTAGTAATGATGTTGAGTTGATAGATTGGCTCCACCGCGTGTGTGGCTACTCTTTAACGGGATCTGTCGAGGAACAACTGTTTATATTTTGCTTTGGCTTCGGATCTAATGGTAAATCTGTCTTTGTGAGCCTACTGCAATATATATTCGGTGATTATGCTCGAACTGTTGCATTTGAAACCTTGACGGAAGCAAAACGGGCAGCCGGTGCTGCAAGTCCGGACAGGGCCATGCTACGCGGTGCGCGTTTTATTGTCTGCGATGAAACTTCGGACGGTGTGGCGCTAGATGAGGGCTTCATCAAGAACGCCACCGGTGGAGCCGCCATAAGCGCAAGGGAGTTGAATAAGCCCCCGATAGAGTTTACCCCCCAGTTCACGCTGTGGATGCTTGGCAATCACAAGCCAATGATCAAAGGGACTGACCACGGCATATGGCGAAGACAGAGACTACTCCCATTCCAGCGCACATTTAAGCCGGAGGAAAAAGACCCGAAGCTACTGGCCACCCTGAAAGCAGAAGCTCCACACATCTTGGCTTGGATGGTCGATGGTTGCCTTGGGTGGCTTCAACAGGGGTTACGCGATACCCCGAAAACCGTTAAAAAAGCGACTGATGACTATCAGGCGGATCAAGACTTAACGGGGAGATGGTTGAGTGAGTGCTGCGGACTTGTTGTTGACCACGAGACCCCATCAACGGCTATTTACATAAGTTATAAGAGTTGGTGTGTTGATAATGGCTTGAGGCCGCTTAGTTCAGTACGGCTGGGTAGACAGTTGGGAGAACGGGGATTTAATAACCGGCGCTCAAATGGGAAAACTCTTTGGGCCGGTATTCTGGTCATCGATAGTTCCAGCCCAAACCCAAACTATAAACAATCTGATTGGGATTTAAACGGATTCGGGGTGCCTGATTAAAAATTTCAGTGCAGAAAGTGCAGTAAAACATCATTTTCCATAAAGTCTCCTTATAAACATTAAATCTCCCGAGGAACAATATAAAAACAGGTGTTTTACTGCACTTCTGCACTGCTTCTTAATACTTGCCACTTTAACAGGCCCACTCTGCAAAGGCTGTTAAAAAACAACAAGCCATTGAAAGGTAAATAAAAACCATGCAATTAAAAGAATTAACCCGGCGAAGAATCCGGGAGGTAATAAATCAACAAATGAAAATCAATTCTCTTGCAACCTCGCCACCCGAAAAAATCGAGATAACAAAAAATTGGGTTTATAAGCAAATAGGAGGGTGTTCGTCGTCCATTAAAAAGAATTTGGATGCCTGGAAAGCCGAACTGGATGCCCACCACGCGCTTTACGACATCAAGCCGGGGCATAACTTTACCGTTGCCAATTATCGCCGCCACCACGCGCCAGAAGAACCAGCGCCGCCTCTGGTCGAGGCCAGCAATAAGGAACTGATTGCAGAGATTCAAAAATGGGCTTTCCGGGGGCTGAGCCTCTGGCAATTCAGGCGCGGGATGCTAAATGGGTCTGACATCGTAGCGCTGAGACTGTTCAAGAATAAGCATCATAAGATCATGGAAATCGATATAGCCGGCAGCCGGAAATCTACGATTCGAACAGTTAAAAAGTCTAATAAAACAACGGCTTCAGAATCCCAATTTATGGGCGAGGTCGCTGAAATAACCTTAACATGGCAAAAAAGAGGGGTATACAATGAATATTAATTACTGGCGCGCCATTTCCAACAAACGAATAAACAAAAACACCAGGCTCCCCATTGATTGGGACAGAACAAAGGAGCTTTCAACACTCCAAATCCACCCTTACATAATCGATAAAAAAACATTTGTAGTAAGCCTACAAGGCGTCTTTCAGGGGATACTCGATAATAAGCCAAAGTTTCCTTGGGCACCGCGCACGTACCGAGACCCGAGGGTGATTATGCTTGATTGTGCTACGGGGCTGCTGGTTTGGTTTCCATATGATGAAGTATTCTCGAATCTTAAAACCAAAAATGTTTGGCCGGGGGACTCAATAACTATTACCTATGAGTTGCCCGAAGCATGGAAAGTGAGTCAACGGCGGTACGTGCAATTTTGTGTTGTTGCCGGTGGGGGATTCTTACCCGACAATGTGGACAACATCCCCGCAGGTGTTTTGTTGGCGCCTCAAAGTACGAAAAAGTACGAGGCATTTTACTGAGCAAAAAATCTGAAAAACTGGCCGAATTTAACCGGCTACTCCCCGCAGTGGACAAAGGCCGCTTTGCCTAAAAATGAGGGGTGGGTTTTAGTCCGGGGTAACCCCGGACTAAAACCCTAAGCCTTAATGCAAGAGTGCTTTCAACACGTCCCCTCTGTCCAGCTCGATGCAGTAGTCAGCAATAACCCCTCTTAAATCATAATGCTGTTGTGAATAGGTGGTCATCCCGTCTTGAATCTTACCCGTTAACACAATGTGAGTCAGTATAAATCCGGCCAGTGTGTTATCTACTTCAAGTTCTTGTTTGGTTGAGGGTGCTATTAAAATACAGGTATCCTGTCCCGGAATCATAAACGGGACACCTTCCGATGTGGTTACACAGTCCCAGTGCCCGCCCTGATACCCCTTTAAAAATTCTCTGGCCGCTGCAAAGATGGTCTGATCAAACAAGGGATCATTAAAATGTTTGGTTGGGAATCCGGGCCTTTCTTGTTCGGTTGCAATGTTGAAGTTCATTTTTCATTATCTCTTTATCAAAGTTTTATTATTTTCCGGCAGTCGTTGCCGGTGACTTTTTTAAAGGTGTAATGGGGGAAATCAATCCTGATGGTGACTTATTGGTGACTCGATAAATTAACTCATCAAGCAAAATCACAATAAGTAATTGATTTAACTGGAGCCAATGATGGGAGTCGAACCCACGACCTACTGATTACGAATCAGTTGCTCTACCAACTGAGCTACATCGGCATTAATGCTTATCCTACCTTAGAGTAGCACTGTTAGACTATTTTTATAACTTGGCTATCAGCCGACCAAGATGCCTAACCCTTCGACTACGGCTTAACAAGTATTTCTACTATCGCAAATTAACGTACTGCTTTAAAACCGTCAATTTTCATATCTAACTTAGCCTTTTTTTAGCGTAACTTAACGCACCTAATAAAGCGACCTCCTGATCGGTGCAGACTTTAACGGGTATTTTCTGCAAGACGGCACGGCAACGTCCCTTTGCCAAGAAGCCCTGCATAAATTCGCCTTGCTGCAATACAGCCAAAATTTTTGCAGCTATGCCTCCGGCCAGATAAACTCCGCCATAAGGCAGGCATTTTAAAGCCAGATTTCCTGATTCCGCTCCATATAATCTGCAAAATAGGTTTAACGCTTCGACGCACAGCGCATCACTCCCCGCAACGCCCGCTTCGCCTATGACTGCGGCCGGATCTCGCTCAGTCATCTGGAACTCGGTTTCCGGGTTAGTTTGTGCGTAACTGGCGTGCTTGAGAAATTGATAAATATTGACCAGGCCCTCACCGGATATCAGCCGCTCACAACTGATACGCTCAGAATATTTTGCCAGTAAGTGCCTGAGCAAGGCTATTTCCCGCTCATTAGTCGGCGAAAAATCGGCATGCCCGCCTTCACTGGCAATAATATGATACGCGGAACCATTCCATGCGATTATTGCTTCACCCAAGCCGGTTCCGGCCGCGATCACGGCAATATTGCCTTGCTGCGGTTGTGCATCGGGATTCAACTCGACAAAATTGTGCTCCGGCAAGTCCAATAAGCCCCATGCGGTTGCTTCGAGGTCATTCAACAACCAGACATTTTGAGTATTGACCCGCTCGCCAATTTCTTTACTGCTGAGTGCCCACGGCAAGTTGGTTGTTTCGCAACTGCCATTGGCAATAACACCGGCCACGCCGAGACAGACAGCAGCTATCTGCGTGCAATCTGTGTCAGTCAAAAACGATGTTAATAACTCGGTAAACGTTGGATAGTGGGTACTGGAAAATTGCTCTTTTTTTAGACATGTAACATCATCGCCTTCGGCATCAAACAGTGCCAGCAGGGTTTTTGTCCCCCCCACGTCACCGGCCAGATAGATCTGTCTGGAGCCGATTTGCACATGAAGGGGTTCGGGCTGGGGCAGCCCGTCATAAGTCATTGCGTGCCTTCGTAACTATTGAATACTTTGGTATGATTTTCGCGGTCGAAACTCATCACTTTATAAGCGTCTTTTGTATCGCCCATTTCCATGCCGGGACTACCGTTAACCATACCCGGCACCGCAATCCCGGCAACTTTGGGCTTGGTTTTCAATAATTTTTTTATGTCATCGGCAGGCACATGGCCTTCAACCACATAGCCATCAACGATGGCTGTGTGACAGGAAGCCATTTCCCTGGTAACGCCGTATTTATCTTTTACCGCCTGTACGTCATTAGTGACGATATCTTCTACATTAAAATTATTTTCTTTCAGATGCTCCAGCCATTTTCCGCAACAGGTACAGGTCGGGCTCCTATGAACTACGATATCAATAGGCTTGCTTTCCGCACTAACGCCCAGATTGACAGCGAGTAAGCTGATTGCCAGCAAAGTGTTCGATATTCTCATAGTCGTAACCTCTTTATTGATTAGATTAAATGCTTATGCCTGATGATAAGTCCGGCTGTGTTGATGTACCGCATCAACCATTGCTTTAACATGATCAGGATTCATATCAGGCAAAATACCGTGTCCCAAGTTGAACACATGACCCGAACCCGAGCCGTATTTATGTAAGATGGTTTTTATTTTTTCGGTGATGACGTCAGGACTGGCATACAGCGCAACCGGGTCCATATTACCCTGCAAAGCGACTTGATGACCGACCCTGACGCGAGCCTGTTGTATATCGGTCTGCCAATCCAGGCCCAGAGCGTCATAGCCTGAATCGGCCATGGCTTCCAGCCAGAGCCCGCCGCCTTTGGTGAACAGGATGGTTGGAATCTGCTGCCCGTCTATATTGGTTTTAAGCAAGGCCCTGACTTGTTTGGCGTAATATAAGGAAAATTCGACATAATCTTCGCTCGTCAACATGCCGCCCCAGGTATCGAATAACATGACTGCCTGAGCACCCGCTTCAATTTGAGCATTTAAGTAAGCCGCGACCGATTGCGCCAGTTTATCCAACATAACATGCATCAACTTGGGCTGCTCATACATCATGCTTTTGACTTTTTGAAAGCTCTTGCTGCTGCCGCCTTCGACCATATACGTCGCCAGCGTCCAGGGGCTACCGGAAAATCCGATTAACGGTACGCTGCCTTGCAGGTTCTTTCTTATCAGACGAACCGCATCGACTACGTAACGCAAATCCGTTTCCGGGTCGGGAATCGGCAATTTATTCACATCTGCCGCAGTCCTGACCGGATGGGTGAATTTAGGTCCCTCACCTTCGGTAAAATAAAGCCCCAATCCCATGGCATCGGGAATGGTCAAAATGTCCGAAAACAAAATGGCCGCATCAAAATCAAAGCGCCGTAACGGCTGTAGAGTAACCTCGCAAGCCAGCTCCGGATTGGTACACAGATCTAAAAAACTGCCGGCCTGCTCTCTGACTTTCCGGTATTCCGGCAGATAACGCCCCGCTTGGCGCATCATCCAAATCGGCGTGTAGTCCACAGGTTGTTTTAACAGCGCTCTAATAAAAGTATCGTTTTTTAATGCGGTCATGGATTTAATTATTCCGGTTTAAAATTTTATGGTGTTTTAGCGCATGGGTAACATATCGGCCCTGTGGGTACAATCTATGTTTACTGAGCTATTTTTCTTACTAATGCTCTGTGGAATTCAAAGGGTAAGGATTCCTTGGCTTTATTTGCTGATGGGGCATCGGGATATGAGCCATACTCTAAAATAAATTTCTCTTTGCCTTTGACTATCGTTCTAGTAATCCTAATATCCGGCCCCAACGCCGGGTACCTCTTGATCATATCGTCCGCAGATGATTGTTTTGATAACACCATAAGCTGCAACGTAAAATTATTTGCTGACGACGCCAATGGCGCTTCGAGTGCCAAGGATGGCGGAAGTGTCGAAGTCGGTAGGGAACCGATACGACCAGGTTCCGATTGCTGTGGTACCGCAGTTTCTATAGTTCGCTGTTCAGGGACTGCCGTAGTTTCTATGGCGCGCTGCTCAGGGACTGCCGTAATTTCTACGGGCTTTGGCGGTATCTGGATTGTTTCGAGCTTATTGGCCGTAATCGATTCCACACCATTGATCGCCTTCTTCAGTTCAGCTTGTTTTAATTTTTCTCGCGAAGCCCAAAGCCGCTCTGCCATTTTCTGCTGAGCGATGTCCGGCTGCTTTTTGTCCAACTTCTGATCAACTCCAATCGTACGTACCGGCTCGGGTTGGGCTTTGATCTCCAAATCCTGAGTAATAGGCGGTTGGGCATCATTAGTTGCTTTAACTGATTCCGACTGTTTTTGTTGTTCAGCGCCAAGCGGCATTGGCTGCGTTGCCTGTATTGATATAGGAGCAATTGGCGCGGAATGCAACGCATTATTTGTTAACTGCTTATCAACAGCCGAGCTTGCCGACTCAGGCTTTGCCGGGGCGGTAACGGGCTGTTGATTATTCCTGTTTACATTGACTTCGACTGAAGGCGCTAATGCGTCTTTCGTGTCATGCCCTTCATTTTCTACCGGACTTAGATAAGGACCGCGGACAGGAGTGGGAGTGGCCGGTACTGATTGCTGCTGGATAACCGGCTGAACTGGCGGCAGCGGGAGCATTATCTGCGACTCTGGCCGTGGAGGGGCAATTTCGATATTGTCGGCTTTCTGTTCGACAGCAGTAGGAGGAGCTATCACTTTTTTATCATTATCTTTTGATGACTCAAGAGGCAAAACAATGCCGGGAGCAGTATGACGTGGCGTCGATGATAATAGCCACTGAATGCCTAACGCTATAACGATTGCTGCGGCAATGGCGAGAATAAGTATCCATTTCAATTTCCCCCCTTGCTTAGCACCGGATGACACCCCCGATATATCGGCGATAATCCTTCCCGGAACCCCATGCGTCTCGCGATAAATATGCGCTATCATATTGTCATTGATTGTTTTAAACGACAGATTTGCATAAGGCTTTGTTGACAAGTGTTGTAAAAAGTCGCCGCACTGTTTTTCTGATAAGGAAGGAATTTCAATGATATGGCAATCATCAATCGCTCGATCCGAACCTCGTTTTACCTGTAATTCATCATGTGTTAAAGCGAAAACCACCCTTAAAGCGGGATTTGCCGCTGCATATTGAATGATTGTCGCGATCAGGCCGGGGACTAATTCACCCGCATTATCAATAATTAATACCACTTGTTTAGATTGGCCTTCATAGCGCGCCCTGACCAACTGCTCCTGAATCGCCTCAAAACTTACGGCGGCATTACCCTGTACAAGGCAATAGCGCCATGATTCAGTCTTGCGCCCTTGCAAAATGTTAAGTAACGTCGTTTTACCGATGCCTTCCGGACCACAGACAACAAGGGCCTGCGTCAGGTTTGAAAGCAGGTGAATTAATAAATCAAGCTTTTGTGTGCGTTCCTTTGTTATCAAGGAGTGAGCAGCCTTATTTATCTGATCCGCCGACTGCTGTTTCACATGATAAGTAAAACTATCATCTTCTACCATAGGTTTTAAGTGTCATCTCCAATAGGGCTCGGTCTATGTCTACAGGCAATGTTGCCATACCGATTTTTTGTAACAGAATCAACCTGATCTGGCCGTCTACATTCTTTTTATCTACCGCCATTAATTCCAAAAACCGGTCTGAATCGATTTGTTCCGGCGGCTGTACGGGTAATCTCGTTTTTTTAAATAGCGCAATGATTCTTGCAACATCTTCCTCATTCAGCCAGCCTTTTCTTTTGGAAAGATCGGCGGCCTGGCACGTTCCAATGGCTACAGCCTCACCGTGAAGATATTTACCATAACCGGCACCGGTCTCTATCGCATGTCCGAAAGTATGGCCTAAATTTAACGTCGCCCTGATTCCGGTTTCGGTTTCATCTTCGGCGACAATCTCGGCTTTATTAATGCATGACCGTTCAATCGCATAAGCCAATGCCTGTTTATCTCTGGCTAGTAGCGCGTCAATATTGTTTTCCAGCCATTCGAAGAACTCAGCATCTCTGATCAGGCCGTATTTAATCACTTCGGCTAGGCCGGCAGCCAATTGACGCTCATCCAGCGTATCCAAAACATCAGCATCGGCGATAACGCATTGCGGCTGGTAAAAAGCGCCAATCATATTTTTACCCAGCGGATGATTGACCCCGGTTTTGCCTCCTACCGAAGAATCAACCTGAGCCAGCAAGGTTGTAGGTATTTGCAGAAAAGAAATGCCTCGTTGATAACAGGCTGCCGCAAAACCGCCCATATCACCAATGACACCACCGCCTAAAGCAATCAAGGTGGCATTACGGCTAAATTTGCAGGCCAGCAGTTTATCAAAGATTTGAGTTACATAGTCTAAAGTCTTAAATTGTTCGCCATCGGGCAATATTACTGTTGCGACAATATAGCCCTGTAGGTTTTTTAAAACTGCATCCAGATATAGAGGCGCAATGGTTTCATTGGTGACGACAACAACCTGCTTGGACTTTATATGCTTTACGAACAATTCAGACTGGCTCAATAAACCAGAGCCTATATAGATCGGGTAACTACGGTCACCTAATTCAACCAGTAATTTTTTCATATTTATTAATGCTTGTAGATCGGGCTAGCTTGGCGTAACCGGGGATTTGCCGCTTCGATGCGTCGGGTTATGCCAAGCTAACCTAGATAGATTTTGTTTAACGATTAACTGAGTTGTATTCTTCTAGAATGTGGCTAACCACTTCTTTGCTTTGCATGACGCCTGTGTCGATTTTAAAGTCAGCGCAGGACAAATACAGCGGCTCACGCTGTGCGAATAAAGTCTCTATCCGGTCTCTTGGGTTATCCGTTTTCAGCAAGGGACGTTGCGTATCTCTACGCGTCCGCTCCAGAATTCTTTCTACCGAACATTGCAAGTAAACGATAAAGCCGTTTTCTTTCAATAGCTTGCGATTTTCTTCACGCAAAATAGCACCGCCACCGGTAGCCAGTACGATACCCTCCATTTGCGTCAATTGCTGAATCATCTTCTGCTCTCTATCCCTGAATCCTTCTTCTCCCTCAAACTCGAATATCGTGGGAATATCTACGCCGGTCCTTTCCTCAATCGCTTTGTCACTGTCATAAAAAGGCAATTTAAGCGCCCTGGCTAACTGCCGTCCTATCGTAGTTTTTCCTGCACCCATGAGGCCAACTAAATATATATTCTCTGATCGCGTCATGACCTGCCTTATTTGCGGGGTAAACCATTAAAAAAGGAGGCATTATGCCCCCTTTTTGCTTCGAGTAGAAGCAATCAATCGCTGGCTATATTATCTTTCATAATTTTGGGTGTGACAAAAATCAACAATTCCCGCTTCTCTTTCTGAGCCGTTGAATTTGTAAATAAAAAACCAATCCCCGGCAAATCGGCGAAAAATGGGATTTTATTCTTGCCATATGTTTCAGTACCTTCATAAACCCCGCCTAAAACAACGGTCTCTCCATCCTGGACGAGTACCGATGTTTTAATCTGCCTTTTATCAATGCCGGGATTACCCGATACAGGATTGCTAGTTGCATTCGCATTGTCCTTCTTAACCAGCAAGTTCATAACAACCGAACCACTCGGTGTAATCTGTGGCGTTGCGTCTAATTCAAGCACTGCGTCGATATACGTGGTAGTTGCCGGAGAATTTGCCGTCGGAGGCGTCGTAACCGGAATTTGCACACCTTGCGTCATAACGGCTGTGCAGCGATCCATGGTCATGACCCTGGGGTTTGAGACTATTTCACCTTTCCCTTCTGTTTGTAATGCCTGAAGCTCAAGATTCAACACATAATCGGCGCCTCTAGCCAGGGTCATTCCCAAAGCGCCGGGCGGGGTAGATGTTAACGCTGCCGCACCCAAATCGACCAGTAAATCGGTTGGTTTTCTTGTGTTTACAGTAGGATCTCCGCCACTTGAAGGAATCTGGGTACCACCTACAGCAAATGTCTTATTAGAACCGACAGCCGCTTCTTTTGCCGCACCAAACTTGACACCTAAGGTTTCAATGAAATTATCATTAGCAATAACAACCCGCGCTTCAACCATTACCTGACGTACAGGAACATCAAGCTTGCGAATCAGTTTCTTGACTTCTTCCAGGCGTTTTGTCGTCTCGCGAACAATCAAGGTATTGGTTCGTGCATCGACGATGGCCGATCCACGAGCGGAAAGCAAGCCAAACTTGTCATCATTGCCTCCTGAGCCACTGCTTCCTGCTCCTTGGCTTGATTGCCCGCCACCCGAAGCGCCTGCAGCCCCCCCGGAACCTCCAGCGGATGAAGAAACTGAGGAAGAAGATGAACCTCCGGATGAAGATGATCCTGATGTAGCTGTCACCCCGCAACTGCCAAAAGCACCGGTATCAGCACCATTTAACAAATTTCTAAAATTCTCGGCTTTGGCGTAATTGATTTTAATATATTCAGTCACTAGCGGGTCTAATTGCTCAACGACTTTCTCTGTTTCCTGTTGTTTTTTCTTATAGTCCTTAATTTTATCCAAAGGAGAAATCAATGTGACATTACCGGTCTCATACTTGCCCAGATCCTTGGTCATCATGATGAAATCTAACGCTTCATCCCAAGGCACATCATCCAGTTTTAAAGTAATTGTACCCGTCACATCATCACCGGCAACTACATTCTGTCCGGTAAACTCGGCCAAAATAGCAATAACACTACGTATTTCAATTTCCTGAAAATTTAAAGACAATCTGTCGCCAGTATATTTGATGCGCGATTTATCCAGCGCGTCTTTTTCTTCATTACTTAAAGGACGAAACTCAACAGTCAGCAGCCCATCCGCTTGAAATACTGAATAATCATAAAGTGGATTTTGCGGAGTCACGGTAATAGTGGTCTGCTGGTCAGACGAGACCGTATCAATAAACTTAACGGGTGTTGCAAACTCGGAAACATCCAGACGTTTAGCCAAGCCTTCAGGCAGCCGGGTATTTAAAAAGCTTATAATAATTTTCCCGCCTTGTTCTTTGGAATTAACAATAGTATTAGGATTGGCAAGGGAAACCAGTATGCGCCCTTCTCCTTTATCGCCTCGCTTAAAGTCAAAGCCGCTAATATCCTGCTCAGGTATTAGCGCCGCAGCCACTGAATTAGCGGCCTTTGTTGAAACAGGGATTGCCGCCTTTGCAACAACAGGCTTTGTAGTAGGCACCACAGCCTTTGCTCGAGTCAGGGTCAGCAACACCTTATCGCCAACCACTTTTGTTTCAAACGGTATTGATTCAATCAGGTTAACAACAACACGAACTCTACCGGCGGCTTCTACCACATAAACACTGTTCGCTGCCCCCTGGTTTATGGGGTACATTTTTTTTGCCAGCGCGCTTTTTACACCGGGAAAGTCCAAAGCAATTCGCGCGGGATTATCGGTCTTAAATATTTGAGGGGTAATGGCTGGCCCTGTCATTACCATTTCAATTTGCAGTTTGTCGCCAGCCTGTGTCGCAAAGTCAATGCCCGACAATGCCAATTCGCCTGCGTTAACAGATGCAATTTGAAAGATAAATAAAAATAGAGTTAAGCCAATGTGTGCATACAATGGCCGCCACGTTTTATCCTGTGTCCTGTGGATGCTCACAATAACGCCGCCTTGTTTATTATTCATTTATTATCCTCAGAATCACTCTGTCAATGTTATTGCAGCGGGTTGTTCATGCCATGTTCCCGGTTTATCGGGAACTATTTCCATTAATTCAATTTTATCGCTGACTATCCGTATAATTTTTCCGTAATTTTTACCTACATAATTTCCGACCTTAACGCGATAAATGGTGCCGTCGCTGGCTTTTACCAATCCCCACAGACTCGACTTCATATTTACAGTACCTACCATCTTTAAACCATCCAAAGGAAATGCTTCCAACTCTTCTTTACGCCGGGTCGTATCGGGCTTGATACCACTACCGGCAGAAACATCAACACCCTCGGCCTGTTCGGGCTGCTCCAGCGGCTTAAATGGATCACGCAGACCTTCCGGCTTAAACATAAAAGGCTCAATTACCTTAATCTCAGGTAAAGGCTTAATCGACTCCTTAGGCCTTGCCTTCACTTCTGAGATATAGCGATTTAAATCTGAAAAATCCTCGTTGCCACAACCTGTCAGTAACGTCATAACAATCAGACAACTTACGACCGCCAAGGACGGTGGGAGTGCCGCGACTGGTAGGGAACCAGTGCGACCGACCGCCAAGGACGGTGGGAGTGCCGCGACTGGTAGGGAACCAGTGCGACCGACCGCCAAGGACGGTGGGAGTGCCGCGGCTGGTAGGGAACCAGTGCGACCGACCGCCAAGGACGGTGGGAGTGCCGCGGCAGGTAGGGAACCAGCGCGGTCGACCGCCAAGGAAGGTAGCAATAACTTATTGTATTCCATTACTTTTGCCCTCTTTTCTTTTTGGTAGCCGTAGACTCTTCTCCACCAACGCTTTCGTTATAGGTCTTCACGGTCGCATTCATTTTCATTTCCCCTGCTTTACCTTCCTTGCTTTCGGGAACAATAGTCACATCATGTACAGTAACAATTCGGGGCAATGAGGCTAAACCGCTCACAAACAATCCCAACTCCTCGTATTTTCCAATAACCTCAATATTAATTGGCAACTCTGAGTAGAAATCCTTACGAACAGGAATCCCCGGTTTGAATAATCTAAACGCCAGACCGCTCGCCAGTCCTGTCTGAGAAATATCAATCAATAGGCTTGCAACCTCTTCTTGTGTCGGCATTTGCCGAATCATATCCTCCAACTCTGTTTCAATTTGCGCCAACTGATTCTGGTAATCCGGAAGATTGATTGATTTTTTTTGTTTGGTCTCAAACGCCTGTTTTAATTCCAGCTCTTTTTTCTCGGAAGCATCAAGCGCCGCCAACTGGTCAAGCGTGTCATAATAAACACCTGCGCCAAAAACCAGGATGCATATAACTAAAATTGTTGCCGCTTTAACAGGTAGAGGCCAAGTGCCCGCCTCATTAAAATCCCAATTAATTTCTGACAAATTCATTATTTACCCCCAGCCGGTGGCTTCGCGGCACTTCCACTATCTGCGGCAGCTTGCGCATTCTGGTTACCTTGCTTGGCGTGTAGAGTAAAATCGCTTAACTGCTCAGAACTCACTTTGCTCGCTGTCTGAATCACATCAAGCGTTGGAACTTTCAGCCAAGCCGAGGATTCTATCGCTCTCATAAAAGCGGAAACACGCGCATTTGATTGTGACTTGCCCTCAAAATTCAGTTCCGCACCGACCTGAGTAAATTTTGTCAGGAAAACCCCATCCGGTGTCACTCTGGGAAGCTCATCAAACAAATGCACAATCTCAGGACGACTTTCCTGAAGCTTCTGAATCAATTCAATTTTGGTCAGCAACTTACTTTTTTGCTCCTCAATAGTTTTTATTTTGCCAATTTTTATATCCAGTAACGCTATTTCGTCCTGTATCATTTTGTTTCTTTGTTCCTGATGCGCTTTAAGCCCTTCAATATACATATGAACCCCGGCAAAAATAATCGCTGTAACCAAAACAGCCGCGCCAATCGCATTGATAAAGTCCTGTTTTTTCTGCGCCCGCAGCTCTTCACGCCAAGGTAGTAAATTGATTTTTGCCATTAGTCAAAGCTCCTCAGTGCCAAGCCGCATGCAATCATCATTGCGGAAGCATCGTTGCTCAATGACTGAGGTTTTACTTTATTGGATAACGCCATATTGATAAAAGGATTCGCTATAACTGTAGGAACTTCTATGGCTTGCTGAACCAATTTATCGATACCGGGTATTGATGCGCAGCCACCCGCCAGGATAAGACTATCGATACGCCTGTTCGCGCTTGATGAAACAAAAAACTGTATCGACCGTTGAATTTGCTGAACCATTGCCCGCTTAAACGGATCAAGCACATCAACGCTATAATTGTCTGGAAGTCCGCCCAACTTTTTTGCCAAGCCGGCCTCTTCATAAGTTAATCCGTAGCGGCGCTGAATCTCTTCGGTTAACTGCTTGCCGCCAAACCCCTGCTCTCTTGTGTACACGGTGCGACAATTATATAAAACATTTAAGGCGGTCATGGTCGCGCCGATATCCACGATCGCAACCGTTTGACTTCCTACAGCATCCGGCAATTGATCAACCAACAAGGTAAAGGCATTTTCCATCGCAAACGCTTCGACATCGACAATTTTGGCTTTTAACCCTGCCTTTGCCAACACTTCCACACGATCCGCAATAATTTCTTTTCTCGATGCCGCAAGCAGTACATTGACCATTTCAGGGTTGTTTTCATTTTCGCCCTGTACTTCAAAATCGAAATTCACCTCATCAAGCGAATAAGGCACATACTGGTCCGCTTCAACCATAATCTGCTCTTCCATTTCATCATCGGTTAATGATGCGGGCATGGGTATAACTTTGGTCATCACTGATGATCCTGCAACAGCGACAGATGCTTGCTTTAACTTGGACCCGGATTGCTTTAAAGCGGATTTAATCGCGTCTGCTATTACTTCAATGTTGGCTATATTTTTGTCAATAACAGCATCTTGCGGCAAAGGCGATACGGCATAACTCTCAACCCGGTAACGAGCGCCGATTTTACTCAATTCGAGTAATTTTATAGCTGCTGTACTGATATCGATACCAAGAACCGCGCTCTGTTTCTGACTAAACCAACTCATGAACTAACCTTTGAAAAACTTGATGAATTATGTGACCGATCAATGCAATGCCGATCTCCCGGCAACCGCCCTCTGCTTGCTCTACCGCCTTTTCTCGGCACATCATTACGCTAATATTGCATTGCTTATATGGAGATAAGATATGATACGGCGGAAGCTCCACCTAAAGTACCTACTGTTGGGGCGTTATCGCCTATCCTGGGCAAATACTTCCCGCATCCATGCAAGCCTGTCGGCTGTAACTAACAATCACAAAACCTATTTACTGGCGAAAGTATAGTAGTCTTTTTTATTTTGATGCTTAAAATGTTCAATTTATTTGCTTAACCTGTTGCTTTTTATCTTCATCAAGAATATTTCGGCCGGTATTTTATCTTTATATTCTTAAGGCTTAGGTTTTATCTCTATCGTACTGTTTTACAGGATCATTTGTGGCTAAAAGAACATTAATCGGGCGAATTCTAATATGGTTTGCTGTTTTTTTTATGACCATAACTTTGGGTGCAACAATTTCAGGTTATTTCTTATACAACAAACTTTCAGCCGAGTTGCCCGATATTAAGACCCTTCATAATGTTCAATACCAGATACCTTTAAGCATTTACAGTAAAGACAATCTGCTGATCGCTCAATTTGGTGAGAAGAAACGGACACCGGTTAATATAGAAGAAGTCCCCCAACAACTCATTAATGCGTTCATCGCCGCAGAAGATGACAGTTTTTATCAGCATCCCGGCGTCGACTTTAAAGGCCTGATTCGAGCAGGCTTGCAGCTCGCCTTAACCGGAAAGAAAAAACAGGGCGGCAGCACTATCACCATGCAGGTAACCCGTAACTTCCTGCTCAGCAGCGAGAAAACGTATACCCGTAAGTTAAAGGAAATCATGCTGGCGTTAAAAATAGAGCACGAATACCCGAAAAACAAAATTCTCGAGCTTTACTTAAACCAGATTTTCATGGGACACAGAGCCTATGGTATTGCCGCAGCCGCACAGGTCTATTACGGCAAATCCTTGGCTGATCTTAGCTTGGCCGAACACGCCATGATTGCCGGTTTACCTAAAGCACCTTCTATCTATAACCCCATCACTAACGAGACACGAGCAATTGAAAGGCGCAATTATGTTTTACACCGCATGCTTGAGCTTAACCACATTACTCAACAAGAATATGAAAACGCGACCCGGCAACCTTCTACCGCAAAGCTGCAATCCGTGTCGCCTGAAATTTCAGCGCTTTATCTTGCAGAAATGGTGCGGCAAAAGATGTTCGAGCTCTATGGCGAGCAAGCCTATACTTCCGGATTCAAAATCCATACAACAATAAACGGGAAGCTGCAAACAACGGCAAATCAAGCGCTCACCGATGCCTTGCATGCCTATGACGAGCGCCATGGATATCGTCGCTCACGCATTAACAAAACCATTGATTTCCACGAACTCCCCATCATCGGCGATACAGTGCCCGCCACTGTTCTCAGTGTAAAAAGCCATCTCGCAACGGCCAGACTTCAAGACAGCTCGGTTATTGAAATACCTTGGGAAAATATTCAATGGGCCGGCAACCCTATCGGAATTCTACTAAAAACCGGTGATATTATCCGAGTTCGTCAACTGCCGAATAATACTTGGGCTTTAACGCAAGTACCCGAGGCAGAAGGGGCATTTGTTTCATTAGATCCTACTAATGGCGCCGTTCTGGCGTTAACTGGCGGTTTTGATTTTTTCCGTAACAAGTACAATCGCGCGACCCAATCAAAAAGACAGCCGGGATCGGGCTTTAAACCCATCATTTACACGACAGCTCTGGAGCAAGGCTACACCGCCGCCAGCCTTATTAACGACGCCCCAATCGTCATCGACATTCCCGGCCAAGAAAATGAATGGCGGCCGGAAAACTACAACAAGAAATTCTACGGCCCAACCAGCATCAGATCGGCCATAACCCACTCAAGAAACATTATCTCCATTCGTTTATTGAAGGAGATGGGCATAGAAAAAGTCGTTGCAACGGCGTTGCGCTTCGGCTTTACCGAAGACCAAATACCCAAGACGCTCTCTTTGGCATTGGGTAGCGGTTATGCATCCCCGCTGCAAATGGCACAGGTTTATGCCACTTTTGCCAACGGCGGCTTCCTGGTCAAACCTTATTTCATTGAGCGTATTGAATCCAACGAAGGCGAAATTATTTATCAAGCCAAGCCTAAAATTGCCTGCCCTGCCTGCGATAGTAATGAGGAATTAAACCCCAATTACGCACCCAGAATTATTAGCCCGCAAATTTGTTTTCTAATGAATTCGTTGCTAAGAGACGTCGTTCAACACGGCACCGCAACAGGCGCAAAAATACTCGGCAGACAGGATCTTGCCGGAAAAACGGGAACCACAAATGAACAGCGGGATGCTTGGTTTAATGGCTATACACAGTCAAATGTCGCTACTGCATGGGTCGGATTCGATGACTTTTCGCCGCTGGGAAATCTTGAAACGGGCGGCGTAGCCGCATTACCGATGTGGATAGAATTTATGCAGGTAGCTCTAAAAGATACCTCGGAAATCCCTCTTGAAATGCCCGAAGGAATAGTCAAAGCGTTTATAAGTCCAGAGACAGGTTTGTTAACAGCAGCCTCAAATAAAAGCGGGAAATGGGAGTTTTTTCAAGAGGAACATGTGCCAACCGCATTCATATCCGGTGGCTCAGCGACTGGCTCCGATCAATCTGATGAAAAACCTCCTGAAAACCTGTTTTGAAATGATACCTGGAGCGGGCTTCTAAACCCCGCTCCTATCGATCAAATCAGCTCAACTGACCGTGACACTGCTTGAATTTCTTGCCTGAACCACAAGGACAAGGATCATTTCGACCCACTTTACTGCCCTCTCTGATAAATGGCTGTTCTACAGTGGCAGCTTCTTCCTGTTCAGGCGCAAGTAACGACTCGTCATAAGCCTCCAAAGTAGGTGCCTGAGCATGCTCAAAATGCATTTCCCTGGGCGCCTGCATTTGCTCATCAATAGCTTGAACGTCTTCTTCCTGTCTGACCTGAACTTTAAACAGAATCCCTATCACTTCATACTTGATATGCTCAAGCAGGTTAGTAAACATCTCAAACGCTTCGCGCTTGTATTCCTGCTTGGGATCTTTTTGCGCATAACCTCTAAAATGTATGCCCTGACGTAAATAATCCATCGCAGCCAGATGCTCTTTCCAGCTGTTATCCAGCACTTGCAGCATCACTGATTTTTCAAAATGCTGTAACACTTCCTTGGACATTTGCTGTTCTTTGTCTTTATGGTTTTGTTCCAGAATTTCGATAATACGCTTACGTAAAGACTCTTCCTGTAGCGAGTGGTCTTCAGCCAGCATCTTACGCACAGGAATTTCAACGTTAAATTCCTGATGCAAATGTTCTTCCAGACCTTTGGTGTCCCACTGCTCAACCATGGTTTTTGGCGGAATATACTGGGTAATCACATTATTGACCACATCTGCACGTATCGCACTGATAATGTCGGATATTCCCTCCGCCGCCATCAGTTCATTACGCTGCGCATAAACAACTTTACGCTGATCATTGGCAACATCGTCGTAAGCAAGGATTTCTTTACGCACATCGAAATTGCGTCCTTCGACCTTGCGCTGAGCGCTTTCAATAGAGCGGGTGACCCAAGGATGTTCAATGGCTTCACCGTTCCCCATACCTAATTTCTGCATTAAACTTGCAACGCGATCCGATGCAAAAATACGCATTAAATCATCTTGTAATGACAGGTAGAAACGGGTTGAACCGGGATCGCCCTGACGACCCGACCTGCCTCTTAACTGGTTGTCAATACGGCGCGATTCATGGCGTTCCGAACCGATAACATGCAATCCGCCGGTAGCGATAACCTTCTCGTGTCTTTCCAGCCAAGCTCCACGAACTTGATCCTTATCGGCTTCGCCGGCATCTTCGCCGAGCGTCGCCAGTTCCGCTTCCAAATTACCGCCGAGAACAATATCGGTACCCCGTCCGGCCATGTTGGTCGCGATAGTCACCGCTCCCGGCATACCGGCCTGTTCAATGATATGAGCTTCGCGCTCATGCTGTTTGGCGTTCAGCACTTCGTGTTTGATGCCCTGCTTATTCAATAATGCGGACAATCGCTCGGAGTTTTCAATCGACGTGGTTCCCACCAACACCGGTTGTCCACGGGTAACGCATTCTTTAATATCCTCAGCAACGGCGATATATTTCTCGTCGGTGGTCAGGAACACCACGTCTCCCAAATCCCTGCGAATCATAGGACGATGCGTAGGAATTACGACAACTTCAAGGCCGTAAATTTTGTTCAATTCGAACGCTTCGGTATCCGCAGTACCGGTCATACCGGACAGTTTTTCATACAAGCGGAAATAATTCTGGAAGGTAATCGAAGCCAGCGTCTGGTTTTCATTTTGAATAGCGACATGCTCTTTGGCTTCAATCGCCTGATGCAAACCTTCCGACCAACGCCGTCCCGGCATGATACGGCCGGTAAACTCATCGACGATAATCACTTCATTATTCGCGACGATATAATCAACATCTTTTTTGAATAAAACATGACCGCGTAATGAAGCCGTCAGATAGTGCATCAGACGAATATTGGTCGCATCATACAAACTGGTGCCTTCTTCCATCAAGCCGTGTTCAACCATTAAACACTCAACCCGCTCATGGCCTTCTTCAGTAAGATACAGCTGGCGCACTTTTTCATCGACTGAATAATCACCCGGCGTGCCTTCTTTCTCCTGCTTGGTCAGGAAAGGAATGATCTTATTGACTTTAATATATATTTCAGTGCTTTCTTCGGTTGGCCCGGAAATAATCAGCGGTGTTCTCGCCTCATCGATCAGGATCGAATCCACCTCATCGACAATAGCAAAACTTAAATCGCGCTGGACTTTCTGTTCCAGGCTAAAAGCCATATTGTCGCGCAGATAATCAAAACCGAATTCGTTGTTAGTGCCGTAAGTAATATCTGACGCATAAGCTTCGCGTCGCGCTTCGCTTTCCATCTGGCTGATAATCACACCGGTCGTCAAACCCAGAAAACCGTAAAGCCTGCCCATCCATTCGGAGTCGCGCTTGGCCAGATAATCATTAACCGTAACGACATGCACACCACGTCCCGGCAAGGCATTCAAATAAGCCGACAAGGTCGCCATCAGGGTTTTACCCTCACCGGTTTTCATTTCGGCAATTTTACCGTCATGAAGTATCATGCCGCCGATCAATTGCACATCAAAATGCCGCATGCCGAAGACTCGGGTCGACGCTTCCCTGACTGTCGCAAACGCCTCTGGAAGCAGATTGTCCAGTTTTTCACCTTGCGCCAGACGATCACGAAATTCCTGCGTTTTTGCTTTTAATGCATCATCAGATAATTTCTCGTAATCAGAAGCCAGAGCATTGATCTTTTTGACCAACGACCTTTTCTTCTTTATCAGCCTGTCATTACGGCTTCCTATAACAAATCTAACCAACTTACCCAGCATGTTTTTTTCCGGTCTGAATTTAGTAAATGATTGAATAAAAGCGTGGGATTATATACCGTCTACCGTTTTAGTGACAGTTAAAAACGCTCTTTATCCCCTTGACAAAAGGTCTCAATATTAACAAAGAGCATTTGAAAATCAATACTAAAAGTTTCATTCAGGGATTTGGCTTACGTCCGTTCATTGTCCGCCTTGCCCAACAACACCCATTTGATCAATCGGAAGATCTTTTAATCGAAGTGCTTTCATACCAGATCAACAAGGCTAAAACTTGGACATCAGCCGAGTTCTGTATTTATTAAGCAGCGCTATTGCCGAGGATTTATTGATTACATTTATGCGCTCTAAAACCCCGACTCCCTGATCAATACGGCCGCAACTTGCTGCCATAACGATGAGATGATACTTTCGGCTTTTCCATCAATCAGCACATTACCTTTGATGGCTCGATGGATCGGTTCGCCGGTTTCCAGCGGCTGAAGCCAAACCCGGTAAACCGATGCCTCTGGAACGAATACATCCTTGTTGTTACCCCGAATCGCAATGCTTCCGTTGTAACGAGAGGTAAAAACCGGCGGCAACTGCAAAGCCGCGGCATTATCGATGCGCACAATCCGGCAGCGCATGCTCGGCCAATCCAACTGCTCGGGATAAAAGTGCGCTTCGGCACCGGGTTGAATTTGTCCCAGATGATCCTCCGCCAGAAAAGCCTCTATCTGGTAAGCATCGAATTGTCCTACGGTTAACAGCGGTTCGTCCTTGGCTATCCATTCGCCGACATTCAACAAATCATTGACATCAATAATTTCACCATCAAAAGGCGCCTTAACGGTCAAACGCTTACGCTCATCCATCAGGCCGTCGTATTCGCTGATAGCGCTTTCCAGCTCCGTCAACGCCACCAGACGCCGATTGATCAGATTCTTTTCCTGTCCGTGAAAAGACAGTTCCCAGCGTAACGATTCGACTTTCATTCTGCTTTGTTCAAGACGCGAGTCAAGATCGGATGAACTGAATTGAATCAGTGCCTGCCCGGCCTTAACGCTATCACCTTTAGTGACCAGAATCCGATCCAGCTTAGCGGGCAGCGGCATAAAAAGCTCGGTATGCGCAGCTATCCTTAACAGGCCCGGCGCTTCAATGCGACTCTTCCAGGGAATAAACAAAATGCCGACTGCGACCAGGACTACCGACAAAGTCGTCAAGGTATTGCGATTCCATTCCATGTGCCGACGGTGTTCAATCCAGTACTTAATTTCCTTGACGATAGGGAGCATGATAAACCAGCCTATTTCGACCATCATTAAAAACAGGCCGAGTAATTTAAAGAAAAAGTGATACACCAGCAAAGCAATCCCCAAGAACAGGAAAAAGCGGTAAATCCAGATACTCCAGGCATAAATCAATAGTAGCCGTTGTGTCCGCTGTGGAAACCGCTCCGGGATTTCATCGACAAAACCGAATAATAACCGCCGTAATTGCCAGCGCGCCAATGCAAATGCCCTGTTTTGCAGATTCTCAATTCCCCAATAATCCGACAATAAAAAATAACCGTCGAAACGCATTAATGGGTTTAGATTGATAAACAGCGTCATAACCCAAGTGGTTGTCGCCATCAAAAAGACACTGCTGCGCAACGGGCCGTCAGGTAAAAAATGCCATAGTGTGGTACATAAAACAGCCAGCCCCAGTTCAACGGCAATGCCACCAAAACCGATTGCCAGACGTTGCCGCCGCGAACTCAGTTTCCAGGCATCG
This sequence comes from Methylobacter sp., assembly GCF_036845245.1. Lineage (NCBI taxonomy): Bacteria > Pseudomonadati > Pseudomonadota > Gammaproteobacteria > Methylococcales > Methylococcaceae > Methylobacter > Methylobacter sp. Next base: position 7,543 of record NZ_DAIUEH010000033.1, on the reverse strand, counting down.
CTGGCATCGGTAAACAACACCGGCATCATCACCAGAAAAGCCACACCCATCGCAGAAACCCGGCAACCATAACGATGTGCGGTGTAAGCATGACCCAATTCATGCAGGGTTTTGGTCAAGGTCAACGCAACAGCGTAATACACAAAACCTTCGGTCGAAAAAAAATGCAGGAAAGTCCGGCTGAACATGTCCCAGCGATCAATCAGCAAATACAAATTAACCACGACCAACGCCATCAACACATACAGCACCACCGGCTGATAAATCCAGCGCAACGCCGGATACGTTCGCGCCAATAAGCGGTCCGGGCGGATTAGCGGGATTTTAAAAAACAGGTAATGATGGATCAGCCAGGTAAACCAATGATGATGCGCGGCCTTAGCTTGACCGACCAGGCGTTGCACAGCCTCTTTTCCACGAACTTGGAGCAGGTTATGACCGGCTAAAAACTGCAATAAATGCAAAATATCATCAACACTGACGCTGAACAAACCGTGTTGCGATAATTGCTCGCTAATAGCTTCCGGCGAATTTAACCCCCAATGCGCGAGAATCTCGTTTTCAAGCTGCCCGATACGATAAAAATGTTGATTGACCGGATCATAAAGCGTCCAGGTCGGAGAACCGTCAAATGCGCAAGGCCCCGGAAACAAATCCAGCTCTTCACGCAAAGGCGGCAGATTAATTACATGCCCATCCATTGTCTCAATGCCGCCAAAGGTCTTCTTAATACGTAATAAACAAACGGAACCCGCGAACCGAAGACCTTGGCGGTTCCTTTCAAACCGATTCTTGGCAGCACATCGGCTTGCTTGAACCTGGCCTTCAACCGATAAGCCAGGGCATCGTCAGGCGTAACCTCAGCTTGATAGGCGGCAAAATAAAGGTCTGCCGAAACCGGAGTGGTCGGATCGATATTTAAAAAAAACTGCACCTTGGAACCCGTCTCCAGATTAATTGCATCCGCAACCGGCAACTGCACTTCCAACTCGACATCGGCAGGGTCGGCGACCATCAAGATGCGTTCGCCGACAGTGACCGGCTTGCCTATCCAATCGTTAACATCGGAAAACACTGCAATCCCTGCATGAGGCGCTTTAATGTCGATACGCGCCAGCCAATCTTCCATACTGCGCACTTCGGCTTCCTGCTGTTCGGTCCGGCTTTTAAGAATATTGACCTGTGCCTTGCTGTCCATGTCGAACATCGCCTGCTGCGCGGTTTTACGATATTCGGCTTCGGCAACCGCCAAGGCCTTGCGGGTAACGGTCAGCTTGTTTTTTATAGTCTCTTCTTCAAGGCTTAATAACGGCTGGTCTTTAACTACCTGATCGTTGGGCTGCACATAAAACCGATCGACGACGCCGTCAATGGCGGCCCTGAGAATAGTCGGATGGGCCGGAATAACGCTGGCCGGAGCCAGGGCCGTTTGCCTTACCGGAATCCACAACAGGCCAAACAGTACAGCCAAGCTGATTATCAGGCGTTTTTTAGTCAGCCAGTCTTTTGTCCAGAACGGCCGCCTTGGCGCCAAAGCCGCCCAGGCATGGCCGAAAGTGTCCGCCACATGCTCCAGCAAATAAAGCTCGCCATCGGTCCAGCCGGACTCACGCGCCAGCAACAGCCCGGCTTGCGGTGCAGCGCCATAAGCCGATACCGGCAGCCATACAGCATGAGCCGGCAACCATTGCGGCCAGTCATCGGACCAATCGCCGTTCAGGTCTTTTGCGGTCAAGGGTCGAATAGTTCTTGAAGTATCCTGAGATAATTGCTTGCATACCTGCTTCAACCAGCTTATATACGGAGCATTAGAGTCGATCACCGCCAAACCGGAGACTGCAAGCACTTGCGAGCCGTCTATTTGCCACAATACCGCCTGACGAAACTCAATCAAGCTGCGGCTATCATTAACCAGCGTATAAGCCAACGCTTCGGCTGTATCGGCGTTACGGAAGGATTTTTCCAGTTGCAGCAACGTCGCCAGTGCCGACAACTGCCGTTGCTGCTCAGTCATAGTCTCAGTCATGGGCGGCGGGTGCCGACGCGAAAATGGCGCGACCGCTCATCCCGGCCAACAAGCCGTCAGACTTGCCGGTAATGACACCGGTAATCTTAATGGATTGACTGACCGGATCAATACGCGCGCCCAGCATCTTGACCTTGGCCGAATACTCGCGCTGCGTTTCTTCAAGAAATACCTTAAACTCAGATCCCTGCTTTAGCCACATCAGCCAGCTGGAAGGCACCAACACCGTGACTTCAAGCTGGCTGTCATCCAGAATATCCAGAATCGGATCGCCGGCCTTGACATATTGATAACGCTGTACCAGCCGCTCGGCCACGCGCCCCGAAAAAGGCGCGGCAATGGTACATTTTTGTAACACCGCTCCCATCAACGCAATATCGGCTTTGGCCTTGGCGACTTCAGCAGCAGCCATTTCAAGCTCAAGTGGGCTCATAGAGTTCAGCTTGGTCAAACGCGAATTAACCTCATAGGTTTTTTCGGCAGCTTGTACAACAGCCTGCGCTTTTTTCAATTGCGCCTGCTGTTCAGCGCAATTGAAAGCAACCAGCAAATCTCCTTGCTTAAATCGTTCGCCTTCCTGAACATTAAGCTGAATAATTTTTGCCGCCATTTCACTGGATAAGATAGAAGAATGCTGGGCATTGAGTTGAGCGCGAATTTCAGCCGGCTCAGCGGCATAAGTTGTATTGAAAATGCTAAAACCGGCGGTACAGATGAGCAATCTAAAAAAAGTATGCATAATAAATTTGGTTATTGAGTCGCGGTTAGGCTTGGAAAATCATATAAAAAAAATCCTTACCATTAAGAACTAAGGGAACGTGAAGCTTTCGGCTTAATAAAATATACGTTCCGACTATTGATTAACTAAGTGGCATTAAAAACGATATGCAATGCATATAGCTATTGGCGAAGAAAAAGTTCATATTCGTCGTGGGCGCCCAGCCATATCCAATAATCATCGTCTTTTTTCAATGCTAAAGCCCGATAATCAAGAGTTATACGTGCCGACCAAAGATTTTTACCCACTTTTTTAAAATGTAAGGAAGGATGAAACGGAGACACTTTCCATATTCGATAACTGTTTTTTGAGGTAAAGCCTCGTAAGCTTTCCAGAAATCAGGTGTTGCGAATGAATTCATCAAGGTTTCTGAGGTTATGGGCTGCAATATCTGCTTCAGCCTTAGAAATTAAATTATCCAATTTACCTGATTGCAAATCCGATTCTAATTGCTGATCCCAGGAGTCGTTAATATAACTTTGTAACCATATGGCAAGTTGCTGAACATCATTTTGAGGTAATGTTTTGATTGCTGCTTCAAATTGCTGCTTCAATAAGTGTTGTCATGATTATCGCCCCCATAATTAAAATGCCTTTGATAAAGTGTAGCGTAATCTGGAGCTGTGGTGCAAATGCCCCAGATTCCACGACATTCCATTCGAACTATGGAGACAAATACGCTTTAGAAAAAATGATTAATTCTTCTTAACCGTGTTCGAATCAACAGTCGAAACCGTACTTGCTTCAGATTTCGCTGCCGAAGGAAACCGTCCTGCCTGCCAGTCTTTATCGACCGACTCAATGGAATTTGCCAAGGTATTAATATCGTAATTTTCAATAAAGACCGGCAAAGGATCCAGGCCCATCGAAACATAAACCCGACCCAACGAACTTTGAATACTGGCGTAGGCTTCAAGCGTTTGTAACCGCGACATCAAAGCATTAGTCGTTGCACGAATGCGTTCCAGCTCGGTTTTGGCGTCATTTTCGGCATCCGTGGTGATATGTTTAGAAATCTTCTGGTTGATTCCATCCAGCTCCATGGTGCGCTTATATTGCTGATCGGCCACTAAAAACTGCTGATAGGATAAATGAACCTGCGTCAGTACCGCCATGTAAACCGATAACCGGCGAGTGTCGCCCAGCTTTTCCTGAGCGTCTATCTGGCTAAAGCGTGCCGGAGCCGAAACCAGTTCCATCAGGTTATTGCTGATCAAGCCGCTCAACTCCAGCCAGTTGTTATTCAACAGATACGAGTTGCTATCATGGTTATAGCCGGTCTTGAACTCGATGCCGGGAAGCAGTCGTAATATGGCTTTGTGGGTTTCTTCCGTAGTAATGCGGTTATTGTAAATTTCCTCACGCAATTCAGGGCGCAATTGCAGCGCCATTTCTTCCATTTTGTCGATCGGCAATGAAATCCCCGGCGCTTGTAGCGCGTTATTTTCAGGCAGTTTCAACTCGAATTTCTGGCTAGGCGACACACCCAGCAAAGAAGCCAGTTCGGTTTTGGCAAGGCGGAGCGTTTCCGACAGTTCTTCCAGTTTACGAATGATTTCCAGCAGGTCTTTTTGATATTGCAGTATCGCCAGCGGTGCAGCCAGACGTTCGCTTTCAATACCTTGAGCGTCCTTCAATGCCTGTCTGGCGCTACTCAGGATTTTGTCAATCTCGCCTTCGAGTTGTTGGGTGCCGGCCATACGCCAGAATGCGGTGCGTACATCCTGCATCAATAATTGAGCGGTTTTGCGGCGGCTTTCTTCGGCAACCAGAACCCGGTTTGCATCCTGCTTGGCCTGAAAATAACTGACGCCGAAGTCCAGTACATTCCAGCTAAGAGTGAAGTCATAAACTTTACGCGACCGGTCTTGAGAGGTCGATGACTGCAATTGCTGAGCGCCGGTGACAGCGTTTCGGCTGTTAGAAGCGTTGTAATTATCACGGCCCCGGTACCCCGCTGAAGCAATCAGGTCGGGCAATAAACTGAATTTTGCCAGATCGGACTGCCCGTCAGCCACGGCATGCTCCATCATCTTGACCCGATGGTTAAGATTATATTTTAACGCTCTGGCCATCGCTTCATACACAGTGATCGGAGCGACAATAGGTTCTTGTTTTGCAAAAATAACCTGTTTATCGGCATCTAGCGATGTCTGTTGTTCAACTCGAGTAATCGGCTCCGGCATGATGGCGCAACCGGCTAACAGAACAATACCGGAAAGACCGGCGACAAATTGTGGAGCTGGATAGTTCATGATAATTTTTTATTAATATTGTGTTGAAAAAATTATAGGCGGCTCTCCCCGCCTTGTTTTACTGTCGTTGGATAAAAATAACTTCACAGAGCGACCAGCTGATCTCACCATTTGTTAAATTTAATCCTTATTTCTTACCGATACACTTCAAGCTTCATATTTCGTTTTTTAGGTAGGGCACCCACCTCTGCCATTAAGTTAAACTGAAAATAGTTATAGTTTTGAATGCTGTGGGCGCGAATAAATTTCGCGCCCACAATCATAACCATCAAGCGACATCCTTGTCGTTGCTGACAAGACTTGCCAAACTATCCAACAACTTTGAACGCTGGAACTCAAAGCCTTTTCTGCCCACCATCTGAAGCTGCTGAGATAAACCGGGCTTACTGACATAAGCCAGTTGTTTATCGGTCTGATCCACCTGAGTTCTTTGATTTTGACCTTGCGGCCTATCTCCGCCGGGCTGCTGACTCCTTTCTCCATTATCAGGCTGTTGCTGTTCTTGCTCCTGATTTTGCTGCGTTCTACCATTATTTGGTTGTACCTTGACCAGAACGACCACCTGTTTACCCTGGCTGTCCTTTATCGTGACCTTTACAGTGACCGGATTGGTTATAACAGCCCCCTCTTTTACCGTAACCGCACCGGTACTGGGGTTAACGCTGATAAACGACGGCAAGCTTTGTCCACTGGACTGTGTTGCGGTAATCGTTATTAATCCCGATGTGTCCAGACCGGCAAAAGCGCTGGAAGGCATTGTCAGGGTGCCTCCGGACGTACCGCTTCCACCGGAATCGGTGCTCAATTTCATATCCATAACCATAGTTTGGCTTGAACTGGAACTGGAACCGAAGCCCGATCCTGACATACCACTGATTCCATCGAAGCTGAAGCTGGACGCACCGGCAGCAGCACTGAAGCCGGAAGCAGATGCCCCACCAGATCCATCAAAGCTGGAACCGGACATACCGCCGACGCCACCGGTGCCTAAACCAGATGTAACGACTATATTATTGATGCCAGAACCGGACGTACCACCAGTTCCACCAAAACTAGAACTAGATAGACTGCCTAAACCACTTCCACCGGTACTTGAACTATTTCCGGTTATTTGGCTCAAATTAATCGTTATTGAATAGACTGGAGCAGTTGCCACGCTAGTGACACTGTTCGCAGCACCTTTAGCATCCGTGTAACGTGCAACTACGGTGACGATCTTGCCAACATCGGCTTCTGTCAATGTATAGTTACCGTCTGTGGCACCTCTAATGTCAACACCGTCTGCTTGCCATTGATAGCTGACGACACCAAGACCATCGATGTCGGTCAGGCTATTGACGGCAATCAACGTAGTTCCAAGCGTCGGAGTCCCGCTGATAGTAACCGCACCGGTCGGCAAATGATCAACATGATTCACCGTGATGATAAAGGACTGGCTGGAACTGGTATCGACGCCGCCATTGGCCGTGCCGCCGCTGTCCTTTATCGATACCGTGACGGTGGCGCTGCCACTGGCGTGTTCTGCAGGCGTATAGCTCAAATTACCATTGCTGTCGATCGTCGGCTGCACGCTAAACAACGCATTATTGTCATTACTTGCGGTAAAGCTCAGCGTTTGGCCGCTTTCGTTGGCCGGTCCCCTACTCAGGCCGGTCGCCCAGCCGTTGACGGTTTGTGCACCGGCGTCTTCGTTGACAGCTTGGTTAACGCCCTTGATAAAGGCAGGGGCATCGTTGACCGCATTCACTGTGATAGTAAAGATCTGGCTGGCGCTGGTATCGACGCCGCCATTGGCAGTACCGCCACTGTCCTGGAGAAATACAGTCACGGTTGCACTACCGTTGGCGTTGGCCGCCGGCGTATAGCTCAAATTACCATTGCTGTCGATCGTCGGCTGTACACTGAACAACGCATTATTGTCATTGCTTGCGGTGAAGCTCAATGTTTGGCCGCTTTCGTTGTCCGCCCCCGTACTCAGGCCGGTCGCCCAGCCGCTGACGGTTTGTGCACCGGCGTCTTCGTTGACAGTTTGGTTAGCGCCCTTGATAAAGGCAGGGGCATCGTTGACCGCATTCACTGTGATAGTAAAGATCTGGCTGGCGCTGGTATCGACGCCGCCATTGGCAGTACCGCCATTGTCCTTGAGAAATACAGTCACAGTTGCACTACCGTTGGCGTTGGCCGCCGGCGTATAACTCAAATTACCATTGTTGTCGATCGACGGCTGTACACTGAACAACGCATTATTGTCATTACTTGCGGTAAAGCTCAGCGTTTGGCCGCTTTCGTTGGCCGGCCCCGTACTCAGGCCGGTCGCCCAGCCGCTGACAGTTTGTGCACCGGCGTCTTCATTGACAGATTGGTTAGCGCCCTTGATAAAAACGGGAACGTGGTTGACCGCCGTGACGGTGTGGGCCAACGCGACCGTAGCCGAGGAATAATGCGTTGTGCCCCCGGTGGCGCCACCGGCGCTCAAGTCAATCG